>CALCPB010000178.1 GCA_937897665.1 uncultured Halomicronema sp.
ACAAAGCAGTAATAAACAGCGACCACAGATGTCGCCACTCCCAGCGCCCCAAATTGCACGCCCACCAGCAAAGACAGCCCAAACAGGACGGTAACACCAATATTCCACAGCAGACCAATGCCTGACCGATCAACTGCAGTCAATAAATAAAACGACGCCTGATCAAAGGGACGAGGAATCGCCGAGATACAGATCAAAATCAGAATGGGCACCGCTGGAATCCATTCTTCACCAAATATAAACGGTACATAGAAACGAGCCGCCAGGGACTGCAGCATCACGAACGGAATAATGACAGAGGCGATTGTTTTGAGGCTGCTCAAAAAAGCCGCTTTAAGCTGACTTAAGGTCTCTCTCGCCGCACAGAGGTATGGCAGCAGCGCCGTCGTAATACTATTGATAATCGTCAAACTAATGCCTAAACCGGCGTTGTAGGCAAAGTAATAAAAGCCTAATTCACGGATGCCAATGAATCGTCCGACGATCAGATAATCCATATTCTCGCGGGCCGTTTGTAGCAGCTGCACGCCAAGAATATTGAAGCCAAATTTGATAATTTCTCCCCACCGATAAGTCGTAAATCCTTGGGAAGGTCGCCACTTGTGCTTCCGCAGCAAAATAAAATATTCAATGGGTGCAGCAATCACTCTGGGCAAAACGATCGCCCACAGCCCAAACCCGGCCACAGCAAACACCGCCGTCAAAATGTTTGCCGTGGTATAGCGGAGAGACTGAGCCATCGCGTAGTCTTTCAGGCGATTTTCTCGCTGAATCAGCGACGACTGAATTTGCCCTACCGGCACAATCAAAAACGTGATTGCCAGAACACAAATCGGTAAGATCAGCCGGTCATTGTCATAGAACCAAGCCACCGGAAAAGCGAGCGTGCACTGCAGCACAAACAACCCGACAAACAACACCAAGTTGAGCCAAAAAGCACTATTACTCAGCTCGCCGATCTCGTCATCTTTCGCTTGAATCAGCTTGGCATGCAGGCCAAATCTGGTAAACGTGCGCGTAAACTCATAGGTTGTGAGCACCAGGGCAGCTAACCCATAATCTTCGGGGGTCAAAAACCGAGGCAGCAACAGCGTCGCCCCAAGTCTGGAAAAGCGAATCAACGCCTGAGAGATCCCGAGCCACCCTAAGCTACGAGCAAACCGATCTTGTAATTTACGGCCAATAAACTGTCGAGTTCTTTGGAAGAACTGTTTAATCTTTTCCCCAAGGAACATAACTCACTGTAGTCGCGATTATCATCTTTACCCGCAGCAGAAATATCGTTGCATCCAGGCCATCACTGGAGTACCACTGGGGGCTTATCGCCCAAGCGCTCAATGAGAGATTTGGCCCAGTCCTGAGGCAGCGTGTTGAGAATGAGCAGTTTCACTGCCAACCGTTGAGTATCTCTTTCGAGCAGCGATCGCGGCGAATTGAGAATTGACTTCGTGAGCTTTTGAGTTGCAACCGCTAAATCTTCGCGACTCGATGAGTTGCGCACGCACTGCAAGGCTAAATAACGGTACAGCTTACTTAAACTGCGAGGTTTCAAGTATTGCAGCTCTTCAGGAGCCTGCAAAAAGGCCCGCTCAATGACCGTCAACCCATAGGATTCCATGCGAGGCACGCTGGCTGACATCGCTTGAGAAGATTTCCGGTAATAGATCTGATGCTTTTTCACCACTGAAAAATTACATCGGGCCGCTAGTCTGATGTAATACTCCCAATCTTCAACAGAATGCAAGTTTGGATCAAACTGACCGACTTCTTCAACAATTGATCGCCGTACCAGAATGTTAGAACCGTTGGCAATAAAGTTTCTGACTAACAGCGCTGCATAGACATCCCCTTCGTGGTGCAAGGGAACACAGGCATATAAAAAGTTATCGTGCTCGTCGATAAAAGCCGTCCAACTATAGGCAACGCCCGCCTTCTCATCGCGGCTAAGCGCTTTGACTTGACACTCAATTTTGTCTTGAGACCAGAGATCGTCGGCATCCACAAAACTGATAAATTCTCCTGTGGCATTATCAATGCCCCGATTTCTCGCTACCGGCAGGCCACCATTTGGATAAGAGCACACCTTGATGCGCGGATCTTCAAAGCCGGCTACCACCTCTAACGTATTGTCTTTAGAGCCATCGTTAATCACGATGATCTCAAGATCTTGATAGGTCTGCTTAAGAATAGATTCCAGCGTTCTTGCAATCGTTTTAGCGCCGTTGTAGACCGGAATAACAATAGAAACGGTAGACATAAAGACCTCTGATTTAAGAATGGGTAGCGACCGGTAAAGGTGGCTCATCGGATGCACTGGCGAACACCCGATCAGGTTCTTGTAAGCCAATCCCCAACATGACTAATCCAGGCCAAAACATGTAGGCCAGCGTCTCCAGATTTTCACCAAACGAGAACGCAATCATAGTCAGAAAGACCATCAGACTAACCTGCGAGACCTTACTCGCCTGGGATTTAATCACCAGATCGATAAAAGTATAGGCAGCAGCGAAGAGCAACGCCGTAGTGCCGACCAGACCGTGGGTAAAGAGCACCCCAATCCAAGTGTGGTGACTACCAATCGGCATATCGCGGGTCGCCTGTGACCCCGGGGCCTTCATCGCATGGCCCCAGATAGGCGCATCAGTCCAGCGATTGAGGGCAACTCGTGCCAAGACCTCTCGCACATGGGAAGATTCACTGCGTTGGTTATCAAAGTAAATCTTGAGGTCAGTTAGCCCCGTCACGATGCGCGAACTTTGTAAACTGGCCAAAAAGGCAGCAAGCGCCGCCCCAAACAGCCACATGGGCCGAGTCAAATTAATCAAACTAAAGCGGACGAGCGGTAACACGACCAAACATAACTGCCCCAAGCGAGAGGCAGAACCAATTATCAAAATGATATTGGCACCAATTCCTAGCCACCGGAGTACGACATTTTTTTCGTAGCTAGCCAACCACATATGCACCGTCGCGGCACAGGCCAAAGCAGGAGCCCACGGCGCAAACATCGTTAGCCGACTCTGACCCGAGATATTTTCAACCGCGTGCAGCGCCACTTCGTAATAAAGGTCAGAAAAGCCACCAATTTTAGACAGAATAGAAATTGTGTAGAGCGGCATCTCAACCCCGGCGGTCATCATGATGTAAGCAAAGGGCAAGATGATGAGGGTTTGAACCGCCAGGAGGCAAATAGCTCGGGACACGATTTGAGGGCGAATCTGGAAGCAGCCAATCAAAGGAAAGACCGCCAGCAAAGCCCAAGTGCGCATGAAGTTATTGATAAAAGACTTGATTAAGCGGGTGAGACTGGCATCAATGTTGACTAGCCCGACCATCAAGGCGACTAGAATAGCTAACATCGCCACCACCCAAACCCAAACGCCAATCGGAATATGCACTGCTGACCGTTTGGCAGGCCGAAGAAAGAAATGGTCGAGAACCAAATAAGCCAGCAAACCCCAGGCGATCATGGGCACGGCAATAAACTGACTACTCAGGAAAAATAAGAGATAAATACCAATAATTGAATAGTAAATAATGGCTTCTTGAAAGTTTTGAGGCTTCATAATCAAGCAGTTTTTAGCGTTTTCAAAAAGTTCAGATATCCGTGAAGCGATGCCAGCAGCCCATCTTCTTCATGGACTCGAAATCGCACGCAAAGTCACTTAAGCAGCGACTCCATAGCAAGTCAGACTAAGAAAGAGAAAATCATGCGATCAGCAACAGTAAGACATCCGTAAAAGCCCTAAAATGTTTGGGCATGGAACATCATGCGAGTCAATTCAGAAGCGATCAATCTTGACGGAGCCAACATTATCAGCTGTCAGCCATTGAATAAAACAGGTTTTCCTGATTTGATTAAGCGATATAGTGAGCCTTCAACTACTAGGCGAATCACCAAAATTATGTTCGCCGCTTTAGCCTTTTATAGGCTACACGATCGCCCTAATCAGAGAGCTTGAGCAACTGAAACGGACACACTTTCGTTTCTCATAAATATCAAATACGTATTTGTGCTGATCTCCCGAATTGGCTTCTTCATAGTCTGTTCACATACTAGTGGAGAGGTGCCTGCAGTGTCTAACGAAGCTTTATGCTTCACAGGTTCTTTAAAGTTTTGTCAGCCCTCCTAACTCGATAAAACTGAGCGCTGTTGACCTTTCCCAACCGTGGCTGTTCAACGCTCTACCACAGCGATTAGAGCCCGTCATCAGAACCGCCTTGTCACGTCATCACGGCAGTTAGACCATTACTTTCCACGGTGATCGCGATTGCTCTGCATCCCCCACAGCACCGCATCGTAAACATTGCTGCCGCGCCCAGAATCATTGTGAGGTCAGGGCTGCAGGCTAACGATACCGAGATCGTCCACTGACCAGCGTAATCGCTCCAACGCTTGACGAAGCATGGGCTCAATCGACCCGCCATTTACAGTTCTTTCACAATTGGACTGGCCATCGTCATGGCGATGAAGAACAGCTACATAGCGGGCAGCGGATTGCCACAATCAGGGCCTATTGCGTTTTGAACATCCGGCCCACCGCACCGGTCAACGCTTCACGGGGCAAAAAACGGCCCGCATTAACCAACAGCTGGTTAGTGAGGCCCCCGGTCACCACGTTGGACTGCCCCTTGTCTAACGCTTGCAGCGCATCGCTCACAACGGCCTGAGGCGAGGTATAGTTTTGCCCGACACTTTCTCCCAAGCTCTCGGGAAACTCAGCCGTCTTAAAGAATTGCGTTTCGGTTGGGCCAGGGCAGACACCGATCACTTTGATGTTGTGAGGTTTGCATTCAAACCAGAGCGCTTCGCTAAAGCTCAACACAAAGGTTTTAGTGGCCGCGTACACGGCAAAATAAGGAATAGGCTGAAACGCCGCCGTGGAGGCGATGTTTAAGATGCTGCCGGTCTGCCGCTGCTTCATGCTCTGCAAACAGCGGTAGGTTAGATCTACCAGCACCATCGTATTGAGCTGAATCATATTGAGATAGGTGCTGAGATCGCCGTCGGCAAATTCGCCGTAGGTGCCGAACCCCGCATTGTTGACAAGCAAGTCGGGCTGAATCTGCTGCTGCTCCAGCTGAGCCATAACCTGGGTGGCGGCGTCAGGAGTGGTCAAGTCCTGCACCATGACGGTGGCTTTGACGTGGCGCTGCTGGCTCACGGTGTCGGCGATCGCCTGCAGCTTGTCGGGCGATCGCGCCACTAACACTAAATCGTAGCCGCGGTGGGCTAACTGCTCGGCAAATTCAGCGCCAATTCTAGCCGAAGCCTCTGTAATTAATGCAACTGACATAGCTTTCCTAGTGAGTTTTTAACGCAGTGAGGATCGACGCAATGCTGGCTGTAGTTGTCTTTGAGAGAATACCCCACCGCTCGTGCTAGCGGCCCTCGCCCATCTGCGTCAGTCTTGTTCTATGGTAAAACCTATTTTCTCTCAGGGAGGAGAGTGTCTCTGAGGCGGTGCTCGCGATCGCATGAGTTCCTCCCAACCCGCCGACAGCAGCGAGCGTTGTCTGGATATCCCATGAGAAAATGAGAACCCTGGTTCAGTTCTCATCCTGTTATGCCCTTGGAATCAACCGCTTTATGCTGACCCTGACTCAAGTTTGGGGCGCTTTGCTCATTTTCGTGCTGTGCCCGCTGCTGGGAGCCTTGCCACTGACAGCTTGGTGGCTCACCCTGTTGACGCGTCAGGCCAGCCCACAGCCGTGGCATCGCGAAATCAGTATCGCCACAGCGTTTATCGAGGGCAATCAGCTAGTCGGTAGTTTGGCCTGGCTGACCGAGGTGGCCAAAGGCGTGGGAACGGTTTGGCTGGCTCGCCACTATTTTCCCACTGACCCCGGTTGGGAAATCATCGCCCTGATGGCATTGGTCATGGGCCGCTACTGGCGATCGCACACTGTAGGCACCACTAGCCTAATTGGCGGGGCCTTTGCCCATAGCCCAGTGGTAGCCGGTCTGAGCTTTTTGGTCGGCTTTTTGGGCTTCACCCTATTTCGGGAAAAGCAGCAGGGCCAACTACTAGTGCTGGGACTCTTTACGCTGATGACGGCCCTCAGCAATCCCAACGGCATGCGGATCTTGCTAACGGCTAGTCTTTGCGCTCTGATCGGCTGGATTTATCAAAAAATGCCTGAGGAGCTGGATCAGCCCAACCCCGCCACGCGGCTCGAATCGCGGCGACTGTTCGGCTTCTTTCGCAGCGATCGCGCTCTGCTGGCGCTCCAAAAACGGTTAGACAAAGATCAGGTCGGAGCTAAAGCGGCCTCACTATCGCAACTGCTTGGCTGGGGCTATCCCGTGCCGACGGGCTATGTCTTACCCGCTGGGGATGACCCCGCAATGCTGCTGGAGATTACCCAACCGTCACCGCAGGCTCCCGTCATTGCCCGCTCATCTATTGTGGGCGATCGCCCAGCGCTCTCGTCCAGTGCGGGGCAATACCCGGCAAGTGCCAACCTGACCTCGCCAGAAGCGCTGTACGCCGCGATGAATCAGTGCTTCCGCGCCTACAGCCAGGCCAGTGCCCTGCAGTATCGCCGCGATCGCGACCTGCCCGAGGGCAGTCTGGCCGTCATTGTGCAGCAGCAGGTGCAGGGTCTCTGCAGCGGGGTCGCCTTTAGCCGCGATCCCTTTACGGGAGAAGGAGACGCCGTCGTCATTGAAGCACTCCTCGGCCCCGCCACTTTCGTCACGGCTGGCCAGCGATCGCCCGAGCGGTGGCAAGTCACCTTGCAGCCTGCTGACCGGCCAGAGGATATCCAGAGTCCTGACAGCTGGCGCTTGCCCGAGGCACTCACCCTCGACGTCAAGGGCAGCGGCGAAACCCCGCAACGGCTCTTGCAAGAAGTCGCCTTTTTAGCCCGCCACCTGGAGCAGCGCTGTGCAGGCATTCCCCAAAATATTGAATGGAGCTTTGATGGCGATCGCCTCTGGCTGCTCCAGAGTCGGCCTATCATTCCCGTTGAGGGTGATCGTAGACAGCGCACCCAGCCCCAGTTGCCGACCACTGACCAACCAACCGCCTCCCTGGCTGAGGGGACATCCAGGCTACACGCCCTACCAATCTGTCCCGGAGCAGCTACGGGTAAAGTCTCGGTCTTAAAGGCTTTACGTCAGCCTCAAGCGCTACCGCTCGACACTATTTTGGTCGTGCCGTTTCTCAAGGCCAGTGATCTGCCTGCCTTTGCCCAAATGCCGATCAACGGCTTGATTGCCGAAACCGGCGGACAGCTTTCTAATGGGGCAATCGCGACACGAGAGTATGGTATTCCGACCATCGTAATGAACCAGCGGCGCGATCGCTTGCAATCCGGACAGCGGATTCATCTAGACAGCACTTTAGGGATCGTAGATTTACTGTAGACAGCCCTCACATCGAGTTGGGTTGTTGATGTTTTTTTACACAGTCTCCCGAGGAATTACGGTGAAAAAATTTATTTATCCATCAGGATGGGCAGATTGAATAAGGTCTATCGGTTGAAATCCGAGACTGCAGCGGCTCATTTTCGAGGTCTCTGCTCATAGCACTTTCTAAATTTAGTTGTCAGGCGTTAGTTACTGCTTAAACCGATGAGTCATCCCAGTTTTAAGACGTATGTCAAAACTCTCAACAGCTTGCTGAAATACAAAGGGGATTGGCTACAGCAAGAGTCTCAAGATTTAGCCAAACTTTGTCACATGTATGGCAAGCTGCTACAGCTTGATGAGAACGAACGCAAAACGCTGCTGTTAGCCGCTTATTTTAAGAACTTGGGGGCGCTCTACATCGCCGACCAGCTACTAGAGCAAGAGTTTCGCGATCATGGTCACATGGTCGCCAGCTTGAATATCTGGTTTGCTGAAAGCGCCAATATCGCCCGAGATTCAGGACTCACAGACGTCGAAGCCATCTTGAACCAGTATCACCGGCGCACCATCCCGCAGCACAAGCTCGCTCGCATTTTTCAAGTGCTCAATACTTGGATTGCCTGCCAACAAGAAAAGGGGTGGCGGCATCCGATGACGGAGCGCGAAGCCAGAATTATTTTGGAACAGCGGGCCCGCTTGCGGTGGTCAGACCCGCTGATTGTGCGGCATTTCATTCACTGCTGTAATCAGTCCTGCAGGCTGTCGGATGCACCCACCACTGATTACAGCTTGCCCTCTCAAGCCGTTGCCCAGGGACCATCAGAGGCGATCGCCCCCCTGGAGGAATTGGCCTAAACAGCCAGTGGCTAGCAACCATCACCTAGCTGAAATTATTATCTGGCAAACTTTTCAACTCCGTAGGGCTTGCCCTGCCCGCAGGGTATGCCGAACTCTACATGCTGAATGCTGCACTCTACAGTCCGAACTCTGCTATACCAACCTCAGCCAGATGGGGTATCACCGACGGTCAAACTCGGCTCTTGCTTGGGTGATGAACGACTGTGATGAAGCTCTTGCCCCTCGCCGAAGAATATTCCCAAGCTTGGGCAAGCTCAGGCTGACGCGCATCAGTTTTTATTCTCTGCTTGGTGGCGAAAAACTCAGCACAAGAGGGGCTTTTAAGGTTTATTTCATTGCGGGATGTATCGCGTTAGATATGCGATTCTAAACAGTGTTAACGCAACCCTACGTTTAGAAACAAAAGTTAAAATGGCAGACTTTAATCAGCCAACGGTGATCGTGACGGGTGCCTCATCTGGAGTGGGGCTTTACGCCGCCAAAGCCCTCGCCAAGAAGGGATGGCATGTGGTCATGGCTTGTCGAAACTTAGAAAAATCCGAGCGGGCAGCAAAAGAAGTTGGGATGTCACCCGACCACTACACGGTCATGCATCTCGATCTGGCCAGTCTCAGCAGCGTTCGCAATTTTGTGCAGACCTTTCGCGACAGCGGCAGACCTTTAACGTCGCTGGTGTGCAATGCAGCCGTCTATCTACCGCTCCTCAAAGACCCTGAGTACAGCGAAGATGGGTACGAAATTAGCGTAGCCACCAACCATTTAGGGCACTTTTTGCTGTGCCATCTGCTGCTAGAAGATTTAAAAAACTCACCCGCTGGCGATAAGCGCCTGATTATTTTGGGCACGGTCACCGCCAACCGCAAAGAACTCGGCGGCAAAATCCCCATCCCAGCGCCACCCGATCTGGGTGATATGGCCGGCTTTGAGCAGGGCTTCAAAGCTCCGATCGCCATGATTGATGGCAAACAATTCAAGTCCGGCAAAGCTTACAAAGACAGCAAGCTCTGCAATATGCTGTGCACCCGTGAACTGCATCGACGCTATCACGAGAGCACGGGCATTACTTTCAATTCGCTGTATCCCGGCTGTGTGGCCGATACACCGCTGTTCCGCAATCACTTTGCCGCGTTCCGCACGATTTTCCCGTGGTTCCAAAAAAATATCACGGGAGGTTACGTGTCTCAGGATTTGGCAGGTGAACGGGTCGCCATGGTAGTAGCCGACCCCGAATTTAAGCAGTCGGGCTATCACTGGAGCTGGGGTAACCGCCAGCAGCAGGGCCGCGAAGCCTTTGTGCAAGAGCTGTCGGCAGAGGGCAGTGATGATGCCAAAGCTAAGCGCCTGTGGGAACTCAGTGAACGACTCGTCGGCATCGCCTCAATGGTGAGCACTTAGGTGATTGCGACAGGGGGTTGGCAATGCCAACCCCCTATTATTAGAGACTTGGCAGAAACCGCCGAGCGCGATCAAAACAGCTTGGCGGTCTGCGCTGCCGTGTCAAAAACATAGCGGTTTTTATAATCAGTCACGCCGTAAAGATTGAACGAAATCGTCGGTTCGTCCCCATAGGGTTCGACCTGGTGAATCGCGCCGGGGGTAAATGTGATGATGTCACCGGAAGCCAAGATGGTTTCCTCTAGCAACTCAATTTTGTCGGGCTGATCGGGCGTCGGCGATCGCCGCCAGATCCGATTTTTTTCTTGACCGCCCAGCATCGCCACCAAGCCCCATGTAGCGTGATTGTGAATGGTGGAAGCACTTCCAGGGCTCCAGGTCACCATTTGAACCGTCAGGGGAAACTGATATTCCCGATAGAGAAAATGCACCCCCCAGCCGGTTTTGGGGTCGGGCTCTTTGTATTCCATCTGCAGCCAGTAGGAACTGATCAGCAGCTTGCGGACGATGGGCGCGATCGCCGCCAGCCGTTTCGCGTCATCCTGTTCCGCCGCCAAAATATCTTCCAACTCAGTCAAAAAGCGATAGAGGCGATAGGTTTTTTCCGGCTCCTCAACATCTGCCGCCTTGAGGGTTTGCAGCGTGCCGTCATCCGTTACTAGCCAGTTGCTATTTGCCATGATGCTTATTTGGAGAACCGATGGCTATGGTAATACTGAACGCTAACGAATAGATGAATCTCTGCTGAGGGAGTGGTCAATGGGCAAGCATTTGTTAAAGGTCGCCGCCGGAGGATTGCTGCTGCTCTCAGCCTGCAGTAACGCCTCGGAAGCCGAACCGATGATGACCCGCGATCGCTGTGCCGCCCAGCCTGGCTTCGTCTTTGTGCCAGCGGGCGCATTTATCACAGGGAGCACTCCCGCCGAACGCGATTATGGCTACGAGATTTCCGCCCAGGCGATCGCGGATTCACCAGAGGCCATTGCGGCAGCCGAACAGGGATTACGCGATCGGCGCTGGTTTGAATTTGAAGCCGATCAGCAGACGGCCTCGTTGGCCGCAGTTTGCAATCAGGACAATCTGGTCACTCAGCAAGACTCTGCCGCCTTTGTCACCGCCACCGGCCACCGCGCTCCCGGCATTTCTGCTGCCGAGTATCAAGAGCAGGGATTTTTAGTGCATCCCTACGAAGACGTCGTGCCCTATCTGTGGCAAGACAACACGTTTCCTGACGGGTTGGGGACACATCCGGTGGTGCTTGCCTCCTATGACGATGCCGTAGCCTACGCCGAGTGGCGCGGCCAGCAAGATGGCGTTCAGTATCGGTTGCCCACTGCCGCTGAATGGGAAAAAACGGCCCGAGGCGAAGATGGCCGCTATTTTCCCTGGGGCAACGAATGGCAGGATGACGCCACCCACTGGGGTCAGTCGATCCCCTTTGGCACGAGTGTGATCGCGCGCTATCCCCTCAGCCAGAGTCCCTACGGAGCCGAAGATATGGCAGGCAACGTGTTTGAGTTCACCTCCACCCTGCGGGAGCGACGGGGCGTGACCGTGTCGGTAATGAAAGGCTGCTCTTGGGATGACCTGCCCGGCTTTTGTCGCGCCGCCTACGAACACACGCGCCCGACCGCTTCGCGTCATATTCTCTTCGGGTTCCGGCTCGTGCTGGTGCCCGAGTCGCTTGAGTGACAAGTGTGTCGATCGTGTGATCTCCAGGTGCAACGCGCAAGAGAACGGAGGAGCGGGAGAGCAGCAGACTCAGGGAACGGAGGCGCAGACTTAAGGAATTCAAACTAAAACATGCCCCACCAGCAGAACCCGGTTTCTGGAAACTGGTCGACCAACCTGACAAGTTTTTCGTGGAAACCGGGTTCTGGGACACCTGATTTCTTGGCAAACTCCTAGTTCAAAATTCAGCCATCCGCAACAGCTTGCCAAAACCGGATAGTTTCATCAGCGGCACCGCTGATCAGCGTTTGACTATCGGGCGTAAACACCAAGTCACAGACCGCCCAATCATGGCGCAGTACTGCACATCGCTGGGGGATCTCACCGCCCCAATCCCATAGGTGAATCTCGCGATCGCGGCTCCCCGTAGCTAGCCAGCGACCGTTCGGGCTGAGGGCGATCGCACTGACGGCATCTTGATGCTGACCCAGCTGCTGATGCTGAGCAAAATCCGTCAGCGACCACAGCATAACCGCGCCCCGGCGATCGCCCGGCACCACCGCCGGAACCATCGCATTCAGTGCCACCACCCGCAGCCCGGTTTGCACCGTCCAAGTGTGCAACAGTTGTCCCGTCGGCAGCGCCCACAGCCGCAGCGTGCCCGCTTCTCCGACGCTGACCAAGCGATCTCCTAGGGGGCTCACCTGCACTTGGTTCACCGCACCGCTATGGCGCGTTAAATCCACTAGACGCTTACCCTCGCTAATCTGCCATAGCGAAATGCGGCCCGTGGTCTCAGCGGCAATGAGCTGCGCCCCGTCAGGGGTGAGGGCGATCGTCGTCACCTGCCAGCCCGGCTGCTGCAAGCTCTGCCGCTGCCGATAGCGATCTAAATTCCACTGTTTGACCGTACCGTCTTGGCTAGCGCTAAATAGCGTTTGACCATCGGGATGAAAGGTCACTGCTGTCGCGGCATCGCGATGGCCCTCGCCAAACCCCAAGCGCTGGGCAAAGGTGTGTAACACCTCACCGGTTTGGTAATCCCAAAGCTGTACCGTGCCATCACTATTGGCCGCGGCGATCGCTTGACCGGTTGGCGCGATCGCGAGAGCATTCACCACTCGACCAGAGGTTGGCCAGATTTGAGTACAACGCCAGGGGTTAGGAGGTCTCTTAACCAAATTGGATGTGACTCGTCGCTGAGGGATGAGCCCTGCTGGAGCCAGATCGGCTAAGGCTGCCGTTGCCGTAGGATAGCGGCTGCGCAATGCCCGGGCAGTCAAACGATTCAACACTCGCGCTAGAGCATCGCTAACGGGCACAGGCGTTAACGTTTGCCACACCCAGCGATCCTCCGCGACGGAGTACAGGTCAAACGGGTGCACCCCCGTGAGCAGATACAGGCCAGTCAATCCCAGACTGTAGAGATCACTGGCGGGCACCGCTTTGCCTAGCGCTTGCTCAGGGGCCGCATAGCCCGCGCTGCCAATAATCGTGCCGGTCTGCTCTAGTTCACTGGCCGTGGGCACCGGTCGCGCCGCACCAAAATCGACCAAGACAGGAAGACCATCACCTTCCGGCAGCAACACATTCTCGGGTTTAATATCGCGGTGAATAATCTTTTGATCGTGAATAAACTGCAGCACCGGCAAGAGGGCCAGCAGCAGCGATCGCACGTCTTTTTCGGTCAGCGGGCCATCTGTCTCCACTCTCTGGGCTAGGGTACGCCCCGCCACATAGGTTTGCACCAAACACAGATCGCGCGATGATTCCAAAATGGCAATTAAGCTCGGAATCTGTGGATGTTGCCCCAGCTGGGCTAGCCGCTTCGCTTCCGCCAAATCTTGCTCACGGCTGCCCCGCGATCGCAGGATTTGCTTAATCACATAGCGCTGAGGCGGGGTCACCGCTTCATCCCAAGCTAAAAAAGTCCGGCCAAAACCACCCTCACCCAACACTTGTGTCGGTCGAAACCGTTGGCCCAAGCATAAGCGAGCGCCGCAGCCCTGGCAGCGCTCGCTCTCTGCCGCATTGCTCGGAGCCGGACATTGAGGATTAATACACAGAGTCACCACAGGCTCAATCGCTGCCCCAGTTACGCTGCTACAGAGCGATCGCAGACGCTGTCGCCATCAGGATTGCCGAGCAACCGTTTAATCCCGACTGCCAAACGTCGCATTCGGCATTCGGCGATGCTGAAGCCAGATGAACCAGCATTGCCCAGCCGAGTAGCCATCAAAAGGGATATGACTTAAACGGAATCCACTGACCCCAAAGACGATTCAGCGTGCCGTCGATCATCAGCCCACTCAAAATACTGTTCAATGCATCCAACAGTTCGCGGTTACCGGGTAAGACAGCAATGCCAAACGGATGCTGCGATGGAATTTCGAATGCGACTCTCACCCCAGCATTCTGGGCTTCAGTGGCAAACAAAATCAGCGCGTCTTCCACGACTGCGTCGATATGGCCTTCACGCAATTCCTGCAGCATTTCGATTTCAACGTCCTTAGTGCCGTCAAAATACACCGGGTCAATGTCGGCGGGTAACACTTCTAACACTTGCCGACTGACACTCTCTTGAATCACACCAATACGCCGACCACTCAGGTCCGATCGATCTTCGATCGGAGAGTCTTCGCGCACTAAAACTGCCGTATCAAACCGGCCATAGGCGCGGGTAAAGTCAGCCCGAGCGCGGCGCTCTTGAGTAATGATCTGGTTAAACCAGATAACGTCATACTCGCCGGTTCTTAGGGTCGAATAGAATTTTTTAAGCGGAATGTCAAACCACACCGGCTCTAACCCCAGGCGATCGCAAACGATGCGCGTGAGAGCTGGCTCAAACCCTTGACGCCGCCCATCGTCTACAAAACTCATCGGGCGAGTGTTGATATCACTGGTAATAATGCGGAGCTGCCCCGACATCACAGTCGTGAAATTGGGCAATTGCTGAGTATCAGTCATGTTTGACATGAGTTTCTATCTCTCACCACCAGAGAAGGAAAGAGCGATCAACGCCTCAACCCTGACTTGATTAGACCCTAGCAGACCGAATGCCCTCTGAAAAGATGACTTTTGTCCTATATGAGGCGTCTCGAAGGCATCAAAAACATTCTAGCTTTGGCTGATCAGGTTGTGACATCAGCGAAAGCATCACAGTGTCATCAGCCTCACTCATCCCTGACGGCAACCAGCCGGTCAGCCCGCCCAGGCATTACGGACAAAGTCACCGCTGAGTCACCGCCATCGGCCGCATCATGCTTCACAATTCAGTCTTGAGACAGGCAGTTTCCAACAGCAAGAGCGAGTCAAAGGAGGCGATCGCACAGCGATCAATCAGCCCCTCTAGCACCGTGGCCTGAGGGTTGATGATCGCTTGCTGAGGGGCATCTGTCCGGCGGGCATACTGCAGCAGCCAGGCATTGGTTTGAATCCACTCAGGGGTAAACATCGCCTCAGAAACCAGCCAGAAATCAATTGCATTGTTGTTCAGGAAAGCTTTGACCACGGCGGGATCAGCGCTATATTGCGCCGTGATCAACTCAACTGAGCGGCGACTCACTTCTTCGTAATAGCCCAAATGGTAAGGCAAAGCGAACCCTTGACCGCCCACAAAAATCGGGCGATTGGTGAAGCTCGGCAGGTTGTTGATTTCTGCATCTAACCCTGCCGTAACAACGTCTGCCGGCTGGCCTTGCAAAAATTGATACAGCTCAGGAAACTGGCCGTGAACATAGTTGCCCCGCGATTCGCCAGCAGCTAAACCCACCACCAACGGCGCAAAAGCCCACACCAGCAACACCGTCAGTCCAATCGACTGCCACTTTAGTGACCGTAGCGGCGGCCGTCGCCGCTCAAGGATGAGGGCAATCGCGACGCCCGCGCCCAAAGCCGCGATCGCCCGAAAGCTATGCTCGGTATACCGATTCGGCAAATGCAGCTGAAATAGCAAAAGATGAGCCACCAAAAAGCACAGCGTCGAGGCGATCGCCACCTGTAGCAACAGGGCAATGCGACCGGCATTCTGTCTGGCCAGGATTGATCGCCCTGGAAACGCCAGCAAAAAAGGTAGCGCTAGCGTCAACCAAACTTGCGGCTGCACCTTTAAATCTAGCGTTGACCATTCCAGCGGCAGTAGGCCCGTTCGTTTACCAAATAGCCAAAAATCGGCAAAATCTTCGTCAAAAAACTTGGACCAGCCCGACGGCGACAGGGCAAACATGTCTCGTGCCTGAGCCACCGTCAACACCGGCCCATAGGGCGAGTCTTGCAGCGCATAGGGCAATAAGGCAAAAAACGCTGCCAGCAATCCACTGCCAATTACCCAATAGTCCGCTTTCGTGCCGGTCAGAGTCAATCGGCTTTTTTGCCAGCGCACCAGGGTGAGGCCTCGCAACCCCAGCGTCGCCGCCATGACCAACACCCCTTGAGGATAAAACCACCCCAACAGCAGAATCGATAGCGCACCGGGCCACCACCAGCGCCGCAGCAAGCACAAAAGAAACGCCAAAAAGAAGGGATGGAAAAACGCCACTGGCGTCGCCGCCACTACGTCGTCACGCACGGGCAGCATTTGATTGAAAAACATGGCTGACACAAATGCTGCTAGCGGCGTTTGTGTCAATTCCATCAAGATCAAAAAGACCATACCGGTCGCCACGATCGCAATCACCACCGGCAAAATTTTGTTGAGCACCCAAGGATCGATGCCCACTTTTGCTGCCCAGTGATAAAGCGTGGTGTAGCCCCAAGGCGCCACCGATTGAAAATAGTCGGCAAACAAATCTTGAGGAAACAAGTTGGGATTGAGAAAGCGCTGCATCCAAAACACGAGCTGGCGCGCATCATCTTGCACGACGTAGGTTGCAGAAAATGCGTTGTGCAAGGCAGGTAGGCGATATACCACAGCGATCGCCAAACTCATCATCAGCCAAACTGCGGTCGGGGTGCACCATGATTTCAGAGACGGCTGCGATCGCCCCGGCACAGACTCAGCCATGACCCCTCACCAACAACAACCCAACTATTTCAGCATATTTGTGCAGCGACACGACCGATCGCACTGGCCATTGACAGCGCAGTCAGTCACTCAGTCAAGGTTAGCCGGAGATTGTCAGCCGCAGTCTAGCGATAGCGATTACGCGCCGTTTTGGTCTCTCTGGCAAACGGGAGACTCTCACGTTTTAGCAGGGGCTGATCCATCGCCTACCTGGGTTTGCAGCAACGCCAGACAGTCTTGTACAGGAGTGTTTTCAGTCATAGCAGTCACCAGGGCTTGATAGGCGTCGGTGTGCTTTTCCAACAGGGGTTGAGCTTGCACAACCGCCCAGCGCTGGCGCATTTGCCCCTCTTGCAGGGGGCGCTGCAGCTGTTGCCACAGGATCGAAAACTTTTGGCGATCGTCCTGACCGCCCTGAGACTCGCCATAGACGAGTTTCTCAGCCGCAATCCCAGCCATCCACACCGTGCAATAGCGATTGAGGGTTTGGGCGGGGAGCTGTCCGGTTTTCAGCGTGGCCTCCAGATCAGTGGTGTCAAACTGCACGCCTCCCAATCCAGGCATGCCTTTGCGCCAGGCTTCCCACGCGCTAAGCGTATAGTCAGAGACCGGAATATCGAGCAGGTAAGCCACTAAGAAATGTCCGGCTTCATGACGCACCACGCGATCGCGCTCTTCGCCGGATAAACGGTTGACGCCATTGATCAAGAGGTTACCCAGAGTGCCATTTAAGCTGGTTTGATCAAGCGTAGCAATGCTCAAAAGCGTGGCGATCGCGATCACGGGCAGAACCTGTGGAATATCGAGTAGCGGGCCGAGCAACATGCCCATCGTCACCATAAAGATGGTGATTGCCACAATATTGAGCGTAGTTTGACCCATCTTGACGACTCTGTCTCTGCGGAACTGATATGACTATACTTCCCAGGTTGTAACCGCCTTGGGGACGGATTACCCAACCCAGAAGAAGACCGATGCTTCTTTTAAGCTTAG
>CALCPB010000179.1 GCA_937897665.1 uncultured Halomicronema sp.
CCCTAGAACACACCCAAGAGCGCTTCTCCGAATTCATCTGCCTCCACTCTGCCGATGACTATGCTGCCCACAATATTGAATAGGTTGTTGAGAATAACGATCGTGGCAATGGGACGATTGATCCGCTGCCGAATTGCTAGCAGGGCTAAGGCTCGGGGATTGCGTGATTGTGCCAGCTGCCGCGCCTTGAGAATTGACACCGATAAGAGGGCGGTTTCGGTGCCGGAGCAGAGGGCCGACCCAATCAGCATAATGAGCACGGCGATCGCGAGTTTCAACATCCTTCTCTAAAGTGAACCGTTTTTGAGGGGACACCGCTGTTATGATCCTGCTAATTCAACTGTACGCTGCAATCGTCTGTGTTTGACCCCATGACTGTTCCTGTGTTGGATGTTCGTCACCTGTCTGTGCAATTCAAAACCGATAGCGGCCTGATTCGTGCCGTTGATGATGTTTCTTTTCAAGTGCCTCGGGGCCAAACTCTGGGCATTGTGGGCGAATCCGGCTCGGGCAAATCGGTGACGGCGTTGACCGTGATGGATCTAGTGCCGAGCCCACCAGGCGAAATTACGGCGGGCGAGATTTATTTTTGTGCTGAGGACGGCGTGCCTGCCGTTAATTTGCGCTCAGTCACGCCACAAACGCTGCAAAAGCTGCGGGGCGAGCAAATCTCGATGATTTTTCAGGAGCCGATGAGTTCCCTCAATCCGGTCTATACCTGTGGGTTTCAGCTGGTGGAGGCAATTTTGCAGCACCAGACCATTTCGAAAGAGGCGGCCACGCAGCAGGCGATCTCGCGACTCCAAGAGGTGAAACTGCTCGACAGCGATGCTGAATTGATGGCAGAAATCGCTGCGGCCTCCCCCGGCTGGGATGATCGGCAAGTCGCTGAGGCGGTGCAGCGCCGCAAACAAGAAATTCTCAATCGCTACCCCCACGAACTTTCGGGCGGACAACTGCAGCGGGTGATGATTGCTATGGCGATCGCCTGCGACCCGACGCTGATGATAGCCGACGAACCCGCCACTGCCTTGGACGTTACGGTGCAGGCACGCAGTCTCGATCTGTTGCGCGAGCTGCGCGATCGGCGGGGCATGGGTATGATTTTTATCACCCATGACCTCGGCATCATTGCCGAAATTGCCGATCACGTGGCTGTGATGTATCAAGGCCAAATCGTTGAATCTGGCCCAGTTTGGGATATTTTTTCCAATCCCCAACATCCCTACACCAAGGGCCTCCTCGCCTGTCGGCCCTCGCCCACGCAGCGCTTGCGTCAGCTGCCCACGGTGGCCGATTTTATGGAAGTGGTGCCCACGAATAATGGCGCGGTGCAAATTCGCGAGCGGCCGCATGATCAAGCGGAATTGGCTGCCTTTCAAGCAACCGTTTCAGCAGAAGAATCGGCCGCCCGGCTGCAGGTCATTGAGCAGCAGGGGCCGCTACTGCAGGTCGAAAATTTGCGCGTGGGCTATCCGATTCGTGGCGTCTTTGGCAACACTCAGCGCCACGTGATGGCGGTGAATGACGTTTCCTTTGCGGTGTATCAGGGGGAAACCTTTGGCCTGGTGGGTGAATCGGGCTGTGGCAAAACTACCCTGGGTAGGGCCTTATTACAGCTGGTGCCCGCGATGGGCGGCCATGTCTGGTTTGACGGTCAAGATGCGCTGGCCGCACGAGGAGCGGCGCTGAAGAAGCTGCGGCGAGAAATGCAGTACATTTTTCAAGATCCCTTTAGCGCGCTCGATCCGCGTATGAGTGTGGGGGCGGCGATCGCCGAACCGCTGCGCATTCACAAGGTAGCCCGCAGTCGTCGCAATCAGCAGGAGCGCGTTGCCTATCTGTTAGAACGGGTCGGGCTTGATCCGGGCTGTATCAAGCGCTTTCCCCATGAATTTTCGGGCGGGC
>CALCPB010000180.1 GCA_937897665.1 uncultured Halomicronema sp.
GATGCCTGTCCACATTGACGGTGATTTGCCAAGGATCATACAGGAGGGTACGGTCTCTTGGAATGCTGCTTTGTGTCGTGGGCGGAGTGTTTTTGTAGGGCAGACGGAGTCTTTGCTGAGCTTGCGTAGAAGGTGTGACACCCCCCACTTTTTTACTCTCCAGCCCAAGGGTCGGAAATGCCTGCAGTGACAAAGGGCTGGCGCTCACGGCAGCATCAATTCGCCGACCTGATGGATCACATACTGCTCGCCATCCGAGACGAGGGTACGAAACAGGTCGTTTAACATCATGTGAGCGCTGACAATGCCTGGATTAAGGAACCAAACCTCTGCCGATACCTCATGCACCTGTTCCCGCTGTACGACATCGAGTTGAGACCACAGTTGACTTTCCTGAGCCTGGGCCAAGGTCGATTCTTCAGGATTGTCCTGCACGAAGAACAGATCGTCGCCATCCATACTGGGGAGACTTTCGAGGCTGATGATTTCATCGTGGTTGTCCCGCTGTTGACTCTCAGGGCGCGGCAGCCCTGCCTCAGCTAACACCACTCCCGGCAGGCTGTCTTCTTGGTAGATGTGAATCTGATCGGGGAGAAACCGCGCCACGGAGACAACGGTAGTGTCGAGGCGATCGCCCATTGCCTGCTGAAACTGAGCGATGCGCTGCTCATACTGCTGAATCAGTGCCTGGGCTTCATCGGGTTTCCCCAAAGCCGTTGCCCAGGTCAGTACATACGTTTTCCAAGCGGCTGCCCCGCCGGAGATATCCATCAGCACGGTGGGAGCAATTTGCGACAAACGCGGATAAAAGCTTTCAGCGAACGTTGTGCCCAGAATCAAATCAGGCTGCAGCTCAACAATAGTCTCTAGGTTAGGCTGTGCGTAATTTCCCACGGCGGCAATGCCCTCAGTGCGATCGCTAAACATGGGAATAAGTGCATCTCCGACCATTTGCGGCGGGTCGCTCAGAACCGCTCCAACGGGCTCCACTCCTAGCGCCAACGCATCCACAGCTGACCACAGCAGCACTGCCCGTTCGGGCGTTTGGGGTACGACGGTTTCACCCATCGCATGTTGAATCGTGCGCCCTTCCGCAGCGGGAATCGGCTCATTGCTGAGTTGGTTAGCACCACACGCGGCAACCGTCACGACCGCCACTAAAGCCGCTAAAAAGAGCGCCATCGTCTTGATGCTGACTCGAATATGCATCCTGTATCAGCCTCCTAAAACGTGACGGAAACACTGCCAATGACGGTAAAGGGCTCACCCGGTGTCGTGCCCCCCCGCCCCGCCTCGGTACTCTCGAAATAGTTGATGTCGAAGAGATTGCGAAAGTTGAGCCCAAGGCGAAAATCTTCCTGACGGTAGTAAATGGCCGCGTCGGTGCGCAGGTATTCGTCCATGGTGAAGGTATTGGCATTATCCCCTTGGCGTTCGCCCACGTAGTAAAGTCCCAAGCCAAAGCCTAGTCCTGCTAAATCACCGGACTGAATTTCGTAGGTTGTCCACAGGCTGGCCGAAGTTTCCGGGACATTGGGCGGCGTGGCGCCCGCTGCAAAATTGGCACTTTCCTCAATTTCCGCATCCAATAAACTCAAGCCCGTCAGAATATTCCACCCCGGCAGGATTTCGCCGGTCACATTGAGTTCCATCCCCCGACTGGTCTGCTCACCAATCGGCACCACAAAGTTGGCATTATCAGGATCATCGGTAGCCAGATTGGTCTGGCTAATAGCAAAGAAGGATAGGGTAGCTGCGAGTCGCCCGTCGAACAGCTCCGTCTTGAGACCGAGCTCAAACTGTTCACCTTCCTCCGGGTCGAGAAACTCGCCGTCAATCGTGGTGGCGGTTAAGCTATTGGGCTCAAAGGAGCGGCTATAGCTGGCATACAGCGCCAGTTCTGGTATTGGTTGATAGACGATGCC
This sequence comes from uncultured Halomicronema sp., assembly GCA_937897665.1. Classification (GTDB taxonomy): domain Bacteria; phylum Cyanobacteriota; class Cyanobacteriia; order Phormidesmidales; family Phormidesmidaceae; genus Halomicronema. The sequence goes on from CALCPB010000180.1 coordinate 1,926, forward strand.
GACGCGGGGGGTAAACGCCGTTTGAGACTGTTCATTGTCGCGGGCGGGCGTTTCAAAGATGCCCGGAATGGAAACGGCTGCAGCCGTGCTGCTTTGGGTAAAGAAATCAACCCGTCCGCCTAGCAGCAGAGTAACCTCTGGCAAGAGTTCGATTTGATCTTGTAGTAGCAACCCCACTCGGTTGCGACTCGCGGTGGTATCCGTCGTGGTAAAGGTCAACGGTAGGTCTGGACGGGGGACGACACCAATCTCTGGATCGAATAGATTGACCGGGGGGGCTAAATCATTGGCAACAAAAAAGTCCGAGTCGTCAAAAAATACATCGACCCCCGCTAATAGGGTGTGATTGATCGAGCCCGTCGCAAATTCGCCAATCATCTCCGTCTGAAATTCATAGCTATCGAGGTTACCATCGCTGAAGTAGTAGAGGCGGGTAATCTCACCGGTTTCTTCATTCAGCCCCCCCAAGATTTCCTCCAACTGAGTCCGACGGTTCACGGAGCTACTGTCGGTATAGCGAAAGCGATGACGGAGCTGCCAGTGATCACTAAAGCGATGCTCTAAGCGATAGCCAACGCGGGTACTTTGCGTCCTAAAGAAGTCATCGGGTTCGCCGATAATCGTATTGAGGGGGACATCGGCCAACTCATCCCCCAGCGGAGGAATCCCTTTGTCATAGGGGCGCTGGTCGTTGAAGTACTCTAAATTGAGTATCAAGTCGGTGCGATCGCTCAAATCAATGGCAATCACGGGCGCGATGAAGACGCGATCCCCCTCGGTGTCATAATCGCGAAACCCATCCGCCCG
>CALCPB010000181.1 GCA_937897665.1 uncultured Halomicronema sp.
GCCAGTCGCCATTATGACGCCTCCAGCCTTGGCAATCAGCAGACTTTGCCATAGCGGGCTCGCGCAAACCATATCTTTGGCGATCGCCCACCCTTTAATCGCTTTTTAGTTAGACAGTTATGGAACGTGGACTACTTTGGCTCCCCTTGTTAGGGGTTTTTATCTGGCTAGCCTGGGCCGGTTGGCATGAATATCGCAAGTTAGAAGCCTACAAAATCTGGGCGACCGACTTTGAACGGGCTAAATACGATATTTACGCCGCCCTCGGGCAGGTGGATGCGCGGCTCGTCTGGGGTCGTCCGACCCGCCAAGGCCCTGAGCAACTACAAGAAGTCGCCCTCGACACAGTGACACAGATTACCCTCTGCACATCGCCCTCGCTACCCGCCACGGCCAGCCTACCCAAGGGGTGTGACGTTTGCCTGGAGCTCACGCTGGATTCTGGCGAGCACCGCTGGATTCCGTTCACAGATACAGCGCTCGCAGCCGCCTGGCAAAATCGGTTGCAGACCCTGCAAAAGTCGCTACAATCAACGCCACAGCCTTAGTACTCCCCGTCTTTCAGTTTCTGAGATTGGTCTATGGCAGTCTCCTTTTCGGTTTGCGCGATCGCCCATGACTGAACTCGTCACCCCTTCTCCTGAAGAGCTTTCACATCGCCGCCGAACGCTCAAAAAACAGCGCCGGACGCGCAATTTGCAGCACATTTGGCGAGTTTTTGCCATCGGTGGCCTAGCCGTTGGGGCGTTCTGGCTCATGCGCAATCCCTTTTGGTTATTGCTACAGAGTGATGATCAGATCATCCTCAACGGCAATGACATGCTCGACGAGGCCGCTGTCTATGAACTGCTGGCCCTGGAATATCCTCAGCCATTGTTCGAAATCGAACCCGAGGTCATCGTGCAGCGTCTCAGTACCCAATCACCCATCGCCGCCGCCCAGGTCGATCGACAGCTATTTCCCCCTCGCTTAGAGATCACGCTGCAAGAACGACAGCCAGTAGCGGTCACCGTGCCGCTCCAACCCTTAGCCGATACCAATGCTGAGCTGACACCCACCAATCATGCCGGCTTGCTCGATGCCCAAGGCTATTGGATGCCACAAAATTCTGTGGGCGTAAATCGCGAATTTAATGTACCAGCATTGCGCGTTCGGGGCTTTCACCCCAGATATCGCTCCCAGTGGCCGCAGCTCTATCAGGCCCTGCAGACCAGTGAGATTGCAATTACTGAAGTCGATTGGCGATCGCCCAGCAATCTAATTGTGCAGACCGAGCTAGGACAAGTTCATTTAGGCGTTTTTAGCCCGCAACGACTACAAACCCAATTGGCCACACTCCCCCGATTCCGCTCTCTGACCGACCAAACCAATTTACCCGCCGTTGACTATATCGATTTAGTCCGCCCTGAAACCCCAGCCGTCAAGCTCGTCAATCCAGCGGCATCAGCCTCAGACTCACCTTAAGAAATAATGAAGTTGACCCGGTTTCCCTGCAATTTTTCTGCAAATGGGGTACTTTTTTAAGCTAGTTCGAGCAAGTTGCGATCGCCGCCATTTTGTCTGCAAGACGCTTCTATATCTGCCGTTTCAGGCAGTCTGCAGTTTGTTTGGTTTTTCCCCCGAAGTACCTTATAGTTGTCTAAATCGTGCGGGGTACTGCTTGCTCGGAATTAAATCTTGCCTAGGTAGAGCTTAATGTCTTCAAATTCAGCACCGACAAGTTTTGATTCCGACGACTTCTCGACGAATGGTTCTCATGTTCCCGTTGAGTATGAGTCTTCGTCAGCTAGGGCAAGCGAAGATGATGCTCCATCCGATTCCCCCAGTGTTCTTAACAATGCTAGTAGTGATCCCAGAGTAGTTTCTGGAGAAATGCTCCTAAACGGTGAGACTGTGCCCAGTAATATTGCAAAAATCAAAGTTATCGGTGTTGGCGGGGGTGGCTGCAACGCGGTCAACCGGATGATTCACAGTGGCCTCTCTGGAATCGAGTTCTGGACAGTCAACACAGACGCCCAAGCGTTATTGAATACCGCTACGGAAAATCGCCTACAGATCGGGCAGAAGCTGACTCGCGGGTTAGGCGCGGGTGGTAATCCCGCAATCGGCCAAAAAGCAGCAGAAGAATCCCGCGACGAGGTAGCTGCTTCACTCGAAGAGTCTGATCTCGTGTTTTTTACGGCTGGCATGGGCGGCGGTACCGGCACGGGCGCTGCCCCCGTCGTCGCGGAAGTTGCCAAAGAGTCTGGGGCCTTGACTGTCGGCGTGGTCACCCGGCCTTTTACCTTCGAAGGACGGCGACGCACTGGTCAAGCCGATGATGGCATTGAAGCCCTGCAAAGCCGGGTCGATACCCTCATTGTGATTCCCAACGATCGCCTCCTATCGGTCATTTCTGAACAAACTCCCGTTCAAGAAGCATTCCAATCTGCCGACGATGTGCTGCGTCAGGGCGTTCAAGGCATTTCCGACATCATCATGATTCCCGGCTTGGTCAATGTTGACTTCGCTGACGTTCGAGCAGTTATGGCAGATGCCGGTTCTGCCCTAATGGGCATTGGCATTGGCTCTGGCAAATCACGAGCCCGCGAAGCAGCGGTCGCCGCCATTTCTTCTCCCTTACTAGAGTCTTCTATTGACGGCGCTTCGGGGGCGGTCTTCAACATCACCGGTGGTTCTGATCTAACCCTGCATGAAGTTAATGCTGCAGCCGAAATCATCTATGAAGCCGTTGACCCCAACGCTAATATTATTTTTGGTGCGGTGATTGACGAGCGGATGCAGGGTGAAGTACAGATTACGGTGATTGCCACCGGCTTTAATCTGGAATCCCACGGCGGGCAGATTGATGCCACGCGTATTACCCCACTGAAACGCAACAAGCTAAATGTAGCCCCCACTTCTACAGAGACGAATAGTGGTAGTGGCGGTCTGGATATTCCAGAGTTCTTGCAGCGTCGTCGCCCCAATCACTAATTGCGCGAAATTTCCGTTGAACCAGTCTTTAATGACGATGAGTCCGTTTGGTTTGCGTGCTTCCTTGAGCAAGGGTTGATTGAGGTAAACTTTGGCGGCTTCTCTCATTCCCTCGGTAGCGCTCACGATTGCTGGTTCTGATAGTGGCGGCGGGGCGGGTATTCAGGCAGATCTTCGCACGTTTGCCTTTCACCAAGTGCATGGCACCAGCGCACTCACCTGTGTAACGGCTCAAAATACTTGTGGTGTAACCCGAGTCGATGCTTTACCCCCCGCAGCTGTAGTGGCTCAAATCGAAGCTGTCATCAGTGACATTCAGGTGCAAAGTGCAAAGTTAGGCATGCTACTCAATACGGATATTATGCTGGCCGTCGCAAAAATCATGGCTCAGTCATCCATCCCGTTTTGGGTAGTTGATCCGGTGATGGTTTCGCGTACGGGTGCTCAGCTCGTTGATGATGCCGCGATCGCCACACTGACCACCCACCTCATTCCACTCGCCACTGTCCTCACACCCAACCGCTACGAGGCACAAATTCTCAGCGGTCAAGCGATTGAGACCTTGAGCGATATGCAGCTGGCGGCCCAAAAAATTCACGCTCTCGGTGCCCAAACGGTTCTGATTAAGGGCGGCGGCATGGCGGGCCAGTTACGGGGAGATGACGTCTGGTATGACGGCGAACAGGCCACGACGCTCACTACCACCACCGTTGAAACGTCAGATACCCACGGGACTGGCTGTACATTGTCGGCCGCGATCGCGGCCAATCTAGCCCTCGGCAAAGAGCAATTTATCGCCGTTCGTGACGCTAAGGACTACGTCACTCAGGCCCTACAACATGCGCTCCGGATTGGCCGAGGGCAAGGCCCCGTAGGGCACTTTTATCCATTACTATCGGGCTGACCCCAGTGAGATTCCCAGTCGGGGCAAGTCTCAGCTTCTGGCCCATAGGGATACATCGCACAGACCAGCATATTGCCACCGTGGGTCTGTCCACAATAATGCTTGCAGCCAATACAGGTAGCGTGGTCGTTAACCATCGGGTCAACATGACTGAGAATGGGCGCCGTCATCGTTTCGAGCCAAGTTTCGAGCGCCCCCGCCAAGGGCACCACAACCGGAGTAATCAGTTCAGAAAATTCTTCTGAAAAGCGCTCAGCTTCATGATCCAGTACATCTTCAAAGGGCTCTACAGCCTGATTGATATCCTCTGCCCAGCGCTCTAATGCTGGCCGTAGCTGTTTTTCAATATCATCGGCCAGACTATCCACAGCTTCTACAGCACCATGCAAAGTCTGCTCAGCCCAAGCTTCAGTCGCCCGTGCCGCCTGATCTAATACGTCGCTCAGCTCTCTTGCCCAATCCTCAAAATCGCTCATTGATCTCCTTTACGCTTGAGGGCTTCCAGCTGCTGACGCATTGATTCGACCTGCTGTCGTAAGGCATCGGCCTCGCGTGCTTCAGCAGTCGTCTCATCATCATCCACAATTTCAATGCGTCGAGGCTCATCCTGAGACACTGCAGCGGTCGTTGTCACACTCTCTTGCGCTCGCTGCATCATCTTGTTAATCAGCTGCTGGGCTTCTTCCGCGCTCAGCTCTCCCCGTTCGACTAGCTCATTGACCACCGTTTGGGTCTGTTCACGCAAATCTTTCAGCGTACTGCCCGCCCTTTCACCAGCATAAGACGCCGCCCCCATCCCTAAATAAAACGCTTTTTGAACGAGATCGCCAAAGCCCGCCATCGTCATTCCTCAGAAATATCGCTTTGTATAGGATAAAGACTGCAGCCTGGCAACGACCACTAGGGTTAACCGACTGACACGCGCCTAGAGGTTATCACCCTGCAATAGCCGCAATGGAGAGGTACGGCTATCACCTTCTCAAAATACGAAGAGACCCGGAGACCACGCCTGTCACAAGCATCCCGTAATGCTGCTACCTTCCGGTCCTGACATGATTTGGGCGTTGTGACCGCATGGGTCCAGGTCAACTCCAGGATAACACTAATTTCTCGCGTCCTGTTGGTCTCATGCTCAGTCTTGAGCCAAATCAGAC
>CALCPB010000182.1 GCA_937897665.1 uncultured Halomicronema sp.
AACAGCTGCGCTGGATGGCTTAAACAGCTGCGCTGGATGGCTTAATCTGAGTCAACGACATCGTGGGGCAGCGTTGACTCGCTAGCGCATGAGGCCGCGTTTGCCATTGGGATAAACGGTGGCCCAATTGGTGCGAGCCAGGGTCAACTGCTCAGGGGTGACCCGTGCTCCGGTCAGGTCAGCGCCACAGAGATTAGCATCTTTCAGATTCGCGTTGGAGAGTGTGGCGTAATTGAGATTGGCTCCCCGCAAATCCGCCCCGTTGAGGTTGGCGTTGCTCAAATAGGTGCGGCCCAGATTAGTGCCCCGCAAAGAAGCTTGGGTGAGGTCTGTGCGGCCAAAGTTGGCGCCGCTCAAGTCTGAGTGCTGAAAGTTAGCTTTCTTGAGTTTCGTCTCAGCAAAGTTGCTGCCGGTGAGAGATAGCTTTTGTAAATCTATCGCATTCAGCACCAGTTGCGAGAAGTCGCGCCGGCCCTTGCTGTAGGCCGATTTAACGCCATTGCTGTTGAGCTTACCATCGCTGCCAGAGCGGGTGCCTGAGCTCAGGCGATCGCCCTTAGACCGCGCAATACTCGTCATATTGAACTGATTCGGCCCTTTGGCTTTACCGCCGCTGCCCCCGGTCCGCGCACTCGCTCGCTCACGCCGCGCCCGAATGGCCGCCGCCATGCGCGAGGAGGGCGAATCTTTGCGCGTTGACGGGTGATCTTCTCGGAGATTGCGATAGGCAGAATTGCCGTTAGCGCCCGCCCCGTTACCTGGACTGTTGTTGGCATTGGGGAAAGCCATATTCTGCGCGAGACTGTCCATATAGGGCTCTAAATCTAAGTCGCGCAAAACGGACTCCACCGTCTGATAACGATGCCGCACAGAAATTTCAAGCATTTTCTGAAGCACCCCCGCAAAATGGTCGCTCACGTGAACGAGGTTGCGCCACATCATTTCCCCCGTGGTGGGGTCGTAGTCTAAATCTTTGGGCGACTTGCCGGTCAATAAGTAGATGCAGGTAACCCCCATCGCATAGAGGTCGCTGGCATACACCGGTCGCATGGCCATCTGCTCCGGCGGCGCATACCCCGGCGTGCCGATCGCATAGGCCGTCAGCGCCGTTTGGTCGGAGGATTCTTGCACCGGGGCCACTTTATCCTTAACCGCACCAAAGTCGATTAAGACTAGCTTTTTATCTTCATCTCGACGAATCAGGTTAGCGGGCTTGATGTCACGGTGAATGATCTCGCTGTCGTGAACGTATTGAATCAGCGGTAGGGCTTCACTCAGAAACTGCCTGACCCCAGCTTCACTAAACGGGCCGCCCTGTCTGACCTCTTGCTGCAGCGTTTTGCCGTTAATAAACTCTTGTACGAGAAAAAACTCTTGGTTAGTCTCAAAATAATCAAGCAGCCGAGGCAGCTGGGGATGATTACCAATTTTCCCCAGAATCTTGGCTTCCCGCTGAAACAGATCGCGAGCCATATCGAGAATATGTTGCGCGTCTGCCGAGGGCCGCAACTGCTTGATGACACATAAAGGATGACCCGGCAACGATTCATCGCGAGCCAGAAAGGTAGCGCCAAAGCCGCCTCGACCCAATGCCCTTAGGGCTCGATAGCGATCGCGCAGCCGTAAAGAAGACCCGCAGGCTTGACAGTGGGTGACGCGGGGCGGGTTCTTCGGTTTTGGGCAATCCAAATTAGTGCAGTAACTCATGCGGCCCGAGGTGCGATTTTTGCCTGCGCAACACAACTAGAAGCCATCGGTGTAGGGATCAGCCCTAGCTTTAG
>CALCPB010000183.1 GCA_937897665.1 uncultured Halomicronema sp.
GCAAGACATATTCTTGCTTGGAGTAGGTGGCAAATTGAGCCGCGGGACGCTGGTATTTGGGCCAGCCCTTGCCGTAGAACAATCAAATGACAGCTATCACCTTGACTTTTCCAGGTTAGATCGAGATTATTGACACTAATTCTCACTAGATCTTGAAGTTCCTGCGTCTCCCATGAGTCTTGACCTGACAACCGACGAAATTGACGCGATTTGGTCAGAAGCTGAACAGCTCCGGCCACCGGTTATGTCGGGCGATCGCGTCGAAACCCTCTACACCCAACCGCCCACATTGGGACGGGGGCATAAGCGGGAGATTCAACTCTGTGACGGATTAGAACTGTGCATTATTGATGTCGTACAGCACGGTTGGGTCGAGCGAGTACCCGAAAACGAGCATCCGGTGCAGTTTTGCGTCTATCTGTCCGGCCTTATTGAGAGTGGCGATTATGCCCATGGAGGGCCGCTGAGAATAGACGCCAGCCAAGGCTATATCGGCGGCAGCGGTATTCAACCAGGCCACTTTGTTCGGCCCCAAACATCACAGCGGCAAGTTGGGGTTGATGTTCATATGACTCCTGCCTTGTTTCGCCAGTTTTTTGCCAATGGTCAGGGGGAACTACCGATCGCGCTGCGGTCCCTCATGATGGGAGACAACTGGCAGCAGCGCTTTTCACCGCGAACGACAGACGCCATGCGCCTAGTGATTAAGCAGATCATTCACTGTCCCTTTCGAGGGATGACTAAGCGCGCCTATCTGCAGGCCAAAGTGTTTGAGCTGATGGCCTTGCAGCTTGACGGCATGATGGTGTCATCACCAAGATCGCCAACGCGATCGCTGAAGGCGGATACCGCCGCCCGCATTCACCACGCGGCGGAAATCTTGCGATCGCACCTCGAATCGCCGCCCTGCCCAACGACCTTGGCGCAACAGGTGGGAATGAGTGATCGCACCCTGCAAAAGGGGTTTAAGGCAGTGTTTGGCATCACGCCTTTTACCTATTTGACCCAACAGCGCATGCAGCAGGCGGAGCAACTGTTGCGGCAGCCCGGTCAAACTGTGGCCGAGATTGCCAATATTGTCGGCTACGCGAACCCCGCTCAGTTTGCGATCGCCTTTAAGCGCCAGTTTGGCATCAGCCCCAGCGATTGCTTACGGGGAAAGAAATTGCCCAAAACTTCGCTTTTGGGGTGATCCTTCGGTTTCAGAGTAGATGCGATCACTCTGCATTCCCTACACTCTGTCCACATAAATAAGAACTGCTCTCAATTGAGGGGTTCGCCAACGTGTGGGGATGGTGACGGTGATGATGAACTTTTGGATATCGGTGCGGCTAGCAGTGCTGTTGGCGATCGCGGGTGGGGCGGTTGCCCTGGAAACGACTCCAGCAAAAGCTGACGAAGACACCGTTGCTCAGGGGCCAGCGTTGACTCCGCAAATTGAGCGGGCTGCAGCCCTTTCGGAAAGCTCCGGCGATGAAGAAACCACCCGGCCAGTGTCAACGATGATGCCTGAGGTCGCCACCGCTAGCGCGATAGAAGAGTCGCCTGCGGGAGTGTCCCCAACCGCGACCACAGCGCGGACGGATGAGGCGGCGACGGCAGCAACCCTTGTCAATGTTGCCGACCTAACCCCAGAAACACCCGCAGCCCCGGTGGCGACGACCGTGGCTGACTGGGTGGCCCAAATTGAAGCCTCGTTGACGCAAATTACTGGAGTGCAGATTGAGGAGACTGAGGCGGGCTTGCAGATTGTATTCGAGCCAGCGGCGGGTGAACTGGCC
>CALCPB010000184.1 GCA_937897665.1 uncultured Halomicronema sp.
ATCAGACAAATAAACCGGTTGAGCTGCTGTTCGTCATAGATATGCAGCAATTCGTGGACGTTGATCATCAAGCGGGGCAGCACCAGCAGCACCATGAGGGGCAGCGCGATGGGGGGAATAATTTGGGCGATCGCGAGCGCATAGCCCCCTACCAAGACTGCTGTTCCCACCATGCAGCGGCGACTGTAGCCGAGGGCGTCGAACTCAGTCACCATATATTCAGACGGAAAGAGGCTAGTCAGCGGTTGCGTCGTCATCGGCTACAGCGGTCTAAAGCTTGATGTTACGTCATTTGCCGGGAGGATTGGCGCTGGGGCGATCGCGAATGGGCGGTGCCGCTCATTGCTTGACCATCGCGCTCGATCTCAGGCACTCCAAGTTGCTCACCCTGTGGGATAAGGCGGTGCGATCTGACAGCCCTGTGAAGATCGCGCCCCTGCACCGCATCCGTGTCTGATTGATCATAAGACGGCAGACTCGAGATCGTGGAACATCCTACAATCATGCCCGTAGCTTGGTTGACAGGATGGCTTAACCGATATGAAACATGCCAGGGGAGAGGGTGAAGCATGAATGGGGACAGTCTGACGCCTGCACGCGTTTTAGATACTGATAAACAGCAGGTCACAGCGGTGATCAAACACTTGGTCAAGCCGGGGAGCGAACCGGCCTACGAGCAGTGGTTGCGCCAGATTTCGCAGGTGGCTCGACAGTTTGCGGGCCATGCGGGCGTCACTTTTATGCGGCCTCAAGATTCTGTCTGCCCCGAATATGTCATCATCCTCAAGTTTGACTGCTATCGATATCTGCAGCAGTGGCTCGATTCACCAGAACGTCAGCATTGCCTATCGCAGGCCAAACCTTTGATTCAAAGGGATGAAAAGGTGGAGGTACTCACCGGTTTTGAAACCTGGTTTACCCTGCCCGGCAAACTTGTGCAAACCCCACCAAAACGCTACAAAATGGCTTGTTTGACGACTGGGGCCGTCTTTGTGGTCGTGCAGCTGCTCAATCGATTGCTCGCACCTGTTTTGACTGGGCTCCCCCCATTGCTCAGAGCGCTCATCGTCACGGCCATAACGGTCGCTTTGCTCACGTATGTGATCATGCCGCGCTTAACTCGATTGTTTTATCGCTGGCTGTATCCCCAACGTGGGTAGCAGGCCAGTCGCCAATTTGTGAGGTGTGCGCTCGCCTCAGCCAGCGTGCATCTGCATCAACGGCTTACAGCGCGATATCCTCTTTATCAAGCTGTCTGTCTTGCACCGGCTGTTTAAACAAGGCTAAGCCAAAGGTCATGGGGCCGACCCGCCCGATAAACATCAGCACGATCACGACTAACTTGCCTAACGGCGTCAGGTCTCCGGTAATGCCTCGCGATAGCCCCACCGTCCCTAAGGCAGAAGCGGCCTCAAACAGCACTTCTTCAAAGGCTTGTCCCTGCAGCATCAACAAGCAGAGACTGCCCGCTAAAAACATTAAAAGGTAGAACATCACTGCCGCAAAGGCGCTCGTGAGACTACTCACTGGAATTCGCCGTTGGCTGATGGTGACGTTCGGTTGTCCTCGCAGCGTGGCCCAAACGGCGCCGATCGCCGCGGAGACTGAAGTGGTTTTTAAGCCGCCCCCGGTGCCTGACGGCGAAGCTCCAATAATCATCAGTATGAGCATGAGCAGAACTGAACTAGCCACCAGATTCTCAATGGGGTGCGTGTTGAATCCCACCGTGGTCATAGCCGTCATCGACTGAAACCATGACGACAAGAGACGCTCGCCCAGCGGCAGCGCGGTCATGGAGGCATCCGCAAAGAAAAGATAGCCCCAGCCGAAAATCAAAACGCTGAATGTTGAGTACATAAAAACCTTGGTGGTCAGCGTAATTTGCCGCTCAGAGTTTTTGAAGCTCAGCCAAAAATCAGAGACGACGATAAACCCAATTGCGCCGAAGATACTTAAAACTGTCACCACAAGGTTAACAAGAAGATTACTTCTGAAGCCCATCAGGCTATCGGGAAAAACACTAAAACCTGCCGTACAGAAAGCTGAAATCGAATGAAAGACAGCGGCCCATAAAGAGTTGGACACCTCTTGCTGCGAGAAAGCAATATATAAGCCAATGAATCCGGCAATTTCGATCAAAACTGTAAAGATAATCGTGTGCCGGATAAACGTTCTCAGATTGAGGCTTTCCGGTAATGAAAAGACCGTTTCTCCTACTTGTCTGCGCGTGGCGGAGAGCTTGCTTTCTCTTGCCAATACGACAAATGAGCCTAAGGTCATGTAGCCGAGCCCACCAACCTGAAAAGCACTGGCAATGACAAATTCACCGAAAAAGTTGTAGGCATCGGGCGTATTGACAGTAATCAGCCCGGTGGTGCTGATTGCCGAAGTCGCGATGAAGAGATTATCTAACGGGCTAATGAAGCCATCTTGCCAACTAATGGGTAAACACAGCAAAATCCAAGTCAATGCAATATAAGAAAGGTAGCCTAACAGCACCACGCGGGTGGGCCGTTTCATAATCAATCGAATGATGCCCTGGTCAAGCTTTTTCAAAATTTTTTAACCAAGCTAATAAATATGTCAAAGCTTAGAGGAAGAGTGTATTCGCTTACATCCTCCCTTTGGTAGATTGAAAATACTTGCTGAGTTGACGCCATTGCCTCGGATGAGGTTGTCTGGATTGCGGCCTAAAGTTAGTTTTAGCTAAAGCTCTGGCAACTATTTGTGGTGAGCTTTAAACCTAGTAAGAGCATCTATGAATTGAGTTCAAGTAGGTCTATACCTGACTCAGAGTGATGATTATCATGAAGTTTTTGTCTTGGGTCAAGCAGTCTCAATTGGGCTCATTGTTAGCACCAAGACAGTTCGACCCAAATCTGGTTGAACAGGTCTGAGCGTGGAGAGTGCATCACCCCTGCAAGTTTTTGGCCAGAGAATTAGCTAGCACAACTTAAAACCCACATATAGCGCTATCTCGCAGACGCTGAAGATGCCCAGTCGCTTGCGTCAGGTCTGCCCGCTCACTCTAAAAAGCGAGTGACTGTCGCGCTGTAAATCTTATAAGGCTGCACCCCGGTCAGCGTTTCTTGTAGTTCACCATCTTTAAAAAACATGACGGCGGGCAAGCCTTTGAGGCTAAATCGTTTGGGGATCTGCTTGTTGGTATCAAAATTGATCTTTCGTACATTGATGCGATCGCCATAGGCCTCGGCTAGCTGATCGATCAGGGGCGCGACCAGTTTGCAGGGGCCACACCAAGACGCCATGCAATCTACCACCAGCAGTGACTCTTCAGAGAGTAGAGCATCCAGTTCTGCTTCATCTTGAATCAATTGAGCCGCCCCGGTGGTTGCCTGGCCCAACTTCGTGACGGCTCGAGTGACTTCTGCAAATGGCAGGCTGCCGTTGATGGTTTCTAACTGCGATCGCTGCTGATAATACTCCAGCAAAGGTGCGATTTCTGCCTCATGGTGCTCCAAACGCTGGCGAATCGTCGAAATCGTTTCACCTTGTCCCGGCTGAGAGGAGAGCCGGTGAATCAACATCCCCGTCTACGCCTTCAGATGAATTGCTGTCGACGCTGCTGGGCTTACCGTTAGCCACCACTCATCGAATGCTTGAGCCTGTGCTAGCGTGCGCGGAAATCCCGTCAAAATCCAGCCTTTTAACATGATGTCGGGCTGTTCAAACCGCCGCTTGATCAGCTTCATCACGAGAGTATCTGGCACCAGCGTTCCGGCTTCGACGTAGGAGCGGGCCTCAACGCCGATATCAGATGCTTGATCAACGGCCTCACGAATCAGCTGCCCCGTCGAGACGTGGGGCACACACCAACGTTCCGCGACGGCGATCGCTTGTTTTTCCACCCCAACACCAGGCGGCCCGAGGAGAATAAATTGCTTGAGCTTCATCGCATTGATCCTAATGAATCATTTTGGGGCCACTGCATCCTAGTCCTCAATCGTTCGCAACCCCGCCTATTACGCTCGGGGAACATGACGCAGACAGAGGACAACAGGCTGCATTTAGCCTGACAGATAAGGTGCGCACACTGTTGAACTCTATCTTTTGGGCGCTGGGATCAAGGCGTTTTTCGCGGATTCTTTTAGATTTGTCTCACAGTGTATGGGCTTGAACTAAAGGAAAGATATGACCTGGCAACAATTGGGATCAATGCTTTTTCTCCCAAGTTTGATGAGTCGGAGATCGCTGACCTAGTCGATTTCCCGATAGCGAACCTCCGTGAACGGTTAACACCGCTCACATCGTTAATCCCGCTGGGTGGGTGCTGAACTGCTGGATCAAAAAACTAATGAAGGTTTGCACCCGGAGAGAGTGACGGCGGTTGGGCAGGTAGAGGGCGTAAATGCCTGTGTCTAAATCGAGGTGGGGATAAAACAGAAAATCCTCCAGCACGGCCTCTAACCGACCGGCCAGCAGATCAGCCCCGACTAACCAAGTGGGCATCAGGATTATCCCGACGCCATCTAAACAAGCCTGCCGCAACACTTCAGAATTATTGGCGATGAGGGGGCCTTGTACCTGCACTTCGCAGATCTCTTGATCGCGCTTAAAGCGCCAGGTGTCGGCGGCGAGGGCATAGCTAAAACGCAGGCAGTGGTGCTGGGCTAAATCGTCGGGATGCTCGGGCTTGCCATAGCGTTGGAAATAAGCCGGACTACCGCAAATTTTGCGGGTATGAGTGGCGAGTTTACGGACAATCCAATTAGCGCCGGAGCGATCGAGGTTGCCAATGCGAATCACCAGATCGAGCCCCTCTTCGACCGGATTGGCCAGGCCGTCACTAAACGTCAAATCCAACTGCATTGCAGGATATTGCGCTAAAAAGTCGCTCAGCAGGGGGGCAATGTGCAGGCGGCCAAAAGCCACGGGCACACTGGCACGCAGGAGGCCTCGGGGGACTTCATCCTGTTCGGTGACGGCTAGATTCGCTGCTGCGACATCCTGCAGAATCTGCACTGCTTTGTCGTAATAGCGGCGACCCTGGGGGGTGAGTGTGACGCTGCGAGTTGACCGATTGAGTAATTGGGTATGCAGCATCGCTTCTAGAGCGTTGACTTGCCGGGTCACCGAGGAGACCGCCACTCCGAGTTGCCGAGCAGCTTCGGAAAAGCTGTGGGTTTCGACCACTCGCACAAACGATCGCATCGCCAAAAACTGATCCATCGCTGCTGTACTTTTGCGTTAAATGCAAAAGTGTTTGCTGAAAAAGTGATATTAACATCTTCTGCGAGTGGAGTTAGGGTGGAATTGTCGTTATTCAGACGGCTCAATCAACTTTTT
>CALCPB010000185.1 GCA_937897665.1 uncultured Halomicronema sp.
AATCCTGTAGGGGTTTCCAGGAACCTCATATTACTTAGCTTTCGGCTTCCATAATGGTGGCGGAGATCGCCCTTTTCTATCGGCTTAAGTACTGTAGACAACCGGTCGGGTAGGCTTCCAGCCTGCCTCCATAACCAGCTTTTTCAAGGGTTGCGGGGCGTTCAGGACGGCCAGGATGGCCATCGAACAAGAGCGCACCGAGGCAGCGATATCAGAGCTGCATTGTCAAACCCCTACAAGGTTAGCTGTAGAGGGGCGGGTAGGGTCTGCTCAAACGAGACTCAATCTTTTAAGACGTAACCCACACCGCGTACGGTCTGAATCAATCGCTTTTCTCCCTCGGCTTCGAGTTTTAAGCGGAGATAGCGAATATAGACTTCAATGATGTTGGAATCACCCATAAAGTCATAGCCCCAGACTTCTTCGAGAATACGATCGCGAGTCAAGACCTGGCGCGGATGCGTCATCAAATAATCCAGCAGGTCAAATTCCTTCGCAGTCAACTCAATGCTGCGACTACCCCGCTGGACTTCTCTAGTTTTGCGGTTGAGGGTGAGATTTTGAAACTGTAGCGTATCAACTTCCTGCGGTTCGCTGCGGCGGAGATGAGCCCGCACCCGCGCCAGCAATTCTTCAATGCTAAACGGTTTGACGACGTAGTCATCAGCCCCGGCATCTAACCCCGCGACGCGATCGGCGACATCGTCTTTAGCTGTCATTAAAATGATGGGTTCCTTAAAGCCGGTGGCTCGCAGCCGCCGACAGACCTCGACCCCACTAAGACCCGGCATCATCCAATCAAGCAAAACCAGGTTAGGCTCGGCGTCGCGGGCGGCCATGAGCCCCGATAAGCCATCATTGGCCACGGTGACGTCATAGTCTTCGTAACCCAACTCCATTTCGACAAATTTGGCGAGTTTCTGCTCATCTTCAATGAGTAAAATTTTGGGTTTCATGGGTCACACTCCTTGACAGATGGGTAGGTGAACAGTGAAGGTGCTACCGGTACCAGGGTTCGACTGCACCGTAACCGTACCGCGCATTCTCGCCAACAGGGCTTTCACGATGGCCAATCCTAGGCCCGTACCGCCAGTTGCCCGTGAACGATCCACATCAACTCGATAAAAGGGCTCAAAAATTTCTGCCTGGTCCGCGAGGGGAATGCCCCGCCCGCGATCGCATACTTGCACAACGGCTGTTTGCTCTTGTCGAAACAGCCTAACCGTGACGCCAACGTCGGGCGTGGAATAGTTGAGGGCATTGTCCATCAGATTGACCAAAACTTGTCGTAGGGCGCTGGCATCCGCTCGCACCCAAAGGGGGGAATCGGTGATCTCGGCTTCGATGCGATTACCGGTGGCATCGGCCATCGTGACGGCATTCAAAACGATTCCTTTTAAGTCCAGGCGCTCCCCTGATAAATGGAGATGCCCCATACTAGCGCGTGCCAAAACCAATAGGTCATTCAAAATCTGAATGGTGCGATCGGTTTCAGCAGCGGCGGTTTCCAGGCCATCGCGCTGGGGCTCAGTCAGCGTTTGGCAACGGCGCAGGGTACTCTGCAAATATCCCTGCACTAAGGTGAGCGGCGTACGCAACTCGTGAGAGACGTCGCCGACCAAACGTCGCTGCTGTTTCCAAGACTGAGATAGACGCTCAAGGGTATGATCGAGGGCCTGAGCCAGCTCTTTGACTTCAGTGGGCGCTTTATCTAAGGCAAGACGCTTGGCGTTTAGAGAGTCAGTGGTCACCCCGGTCATCTCTTGGCTCAGAGATTTGATCGGTTGCAGAGACTGACGCACGTAGAGGGCAATCAAACCGGCTAACAGCAAAATCATACTGCCGCTAATAATCACTAAGCTGCGAGACATCGCTAAGTAAGTGCGGTGATTTTGCGTAATATCTTCAACGATAAACAAGGTGCCAATCGATTCACCTTGGCGGTTGATCGGCCCAATACAAATGGCTAAAGCTCGATCTCCAACCATCAAGGTTTCCAAACTGCTTTGGGCGGGGAGCGATCGCAAATACTCGGTCAGACCGGCCGCTTGCCACGAGCCCATTGACAGCGTTTCTGATTGAGCCATGAGTTCGCCACTCGGCGCTTTTACCCAAATGGCCGTATCCCCCATTGCTCGGCGATCAATGACTTTTTGCACCGCCTCGGTCGTGGTCATCATCTCTTCGTAGAGGATGACGTCGTCGTTAAAACGCTGCGATAAGGTAGCGACGGCTTCTTCATGGCCTGACAGGAGGATCTGCCGTAACCGCCAGTTTAGCCAGCCCGCCATCCCACCGATGCTGAGAGCAGCGGCCAAGACCACGCCAGCAGTCAACCGAAACTGAATAGAATTTAAGCTTGGCGGCCGGAGATTTTTGAGCACGGGGTGGTTTGACCAGGCCATAAATCTTGTTCAATAAGCTGGTTTCAAAGGTAACAAGGGAACCTGAGAAATCGCTGATTTTCTGCCTCAGGAAGTTTAGTTAATCCTCTCAGGTAAGATTCAGCTCATGCTTGTCTAATAAAGAGGGTCTACAGCCGTAGCAGTCAGGTTAAAGTGCTCTGCTCCAGAGCGGCCATGTTGCCCCAACCGCGTTCATCGTTCATCTCTTTAGCAATTTATGGTTTCATCTCCCGAAAGTCTTCAGCGCTCAGTTGCGACTCCCCCCTTCGAGCAGGTCTTGGGGGCCCCTCTTGAGAAGCAATCTACTCAAGTTTTGCAGATCAATTTAGGACGACGCTGTAATTTGGCCTGCCGCCACTGCCATGTGGAAGCTGGGCCCCACCGCTCGGAAGAACTCAGCCCCGAGGTGCTCGATCAGCTGCTGGCTATGCTCGATCGCTTTCCGCAGATTCAGACGGTTGATTTGACCGGGGGCGCACCGGAGATGAATTATGGCTTTCGTCCCCTAGTCGAAAAGGCGCGATCGCTCCATAAAGAAATCATTGTCCGCTCTAATCTGACGATCTTTTTTGAGCCAGGATTTACTGCTCTGCCTGACTATTTCGCCCGGCAGCGCGTGCGTGTGGTTGCATCCCTGCCCTGTTATTTGGCCGACAACGTGGATGCCATGCGAGGCCAGGGCGTCTACGATGCCTCGATCAAAGCGATTCAGCAGCTCAATGCCCAGGGATACGGCCATGAGCCTGATTTGATCTTGGATCTGGTCTACAATCCCCCCGTGCCCACCACCGAAAACTTCTCCCTCACGCCCAGTCAGGCGGGCTTGCAAAACGATTATCAGCAATATCTGGCGCAACACTTTGGCATTGCCTTCAACAACCTGTTGACTATTACAAATTTGCCGATTGGTCGCACCCGATGGCAGCTAGAACATCGGGGTTTGTTAAAGCCTTATACGCAATTTTTAGCGGCTCATCACAACCCGAAGACCGTGTCGGCACTGATGTGCCGTCACGAGTTGTCAATTGACTATCGCGGCTATGTTTATGACTGCGATTTCAATCAAATGGCGGCAGTGCCCGCTCAAACCGGTGACGGCATTCCCGTCACCGTCGCGATGCTGCTTGCAACGGGAACGCTAGACATCATTCCCACCGTTCAAACCCGGTCCTATTGCTATGGCTGCACTGCTGGTAGTGGCTCTAGCTGTGGCGGCTCGCTGACCGGCTAGACCCATCGTTTTGACGGGGATAACGCTGAGTTTCTGACTTCATCTGACCTGATTGCGCCCAGCTCTTATTGATTCTTTTCGCACCCTGTACTGACTCTGGACACCGCCATGAACCTCTCGGCTATCCAAATTCCTTTAAGCTTGAAGCGACGGTCTGCTCGCCTGACGATGTTGAGTGTGGTCACAATGCTTATAGTTTCACTGTGGCCCCAGCTGCCGCTGCTAGCTCAAGAAGCCGCCAGTGAGTCTGGCCCCGGTCTATTTGGCCAAATTCAGGACTGGCTAGTGAATGCGCTGGCCTGGATTGATAGCTTAGGGGCGATCGCCCCCATCGCCTTTATCGTGCTTTATGTCGTGGTCACCGTCGCGTTTGTACCGGCCTCAATCGTGACCTTGGGGGCCGGTGTCGTTTTTGGTGTGGTTAAAGGATCACTGCTGGTCTTTATGGGTGCGATGCTGGGAGCGACGGCAGCGTTTTTGGTGGGCAGATATCTTGCTAGGGACTGGGTCGGGCGCAAAATTGCCAGCCGTGAAAAATTTAAGGCGATTGATGAGGCGATCGGTCGTGAGGGTCGCAAAATCATTTTTCTGATTCGCCTGTCTCCGGCTTTTCCTTTTAACTTGCTCAACTATGGATTGGGACTGACCAAGGTTTCGTTAAAAGACTATGTGCTGGGGACGACGGGCATTATCCCCGGCACCATTATGTATGTCTATTTAGGATCTTTAGCGGGCAATCTGGCGACCTTAGGTGCGGGAGAAACACCGAGCAACCCGACGATTACTTGGACGATTCGCATCATTGCCTTTATTGCCACGGTTGCTGTCACGGTTTACGTGACGCGCATTGCCAGAAAGGCCCTCAACGAGTCTGTGCCTAGCATTGCCAACGACAGTGACGAAGCGATCGTGGGGCAGTAGGTCAGCTCTGAGCAATCACCTTGTACCAGATCCGGCAGTCAAGAGCCAGTCGTCATGGCAGCCTGTTCTCCGCTTTGTTCAGTGTCTACTAGCAGTTTTTCATCAACCTCATGATTCCTGCGGTTGATGACAGGGGAGTAAAGCAAAGGGGCGATGCCATCAATGTGATGACATCGCCCCTGCATTGCCCAAGCTGTAGAGACGGTTGTCTACCGCAGCGGCGCTAAAGACGATTAGAACCCTTCGTCAGAATTCGTCCACGCTTCGCAGATGCTGGTGCTGCAGGTGACCATCACCGTCTCGATGATAAAGTCCC
This sequence comes from uncultured Halomicronema sp., assembly GCA_937897665.1. Lineage (GTDB taxonomy): Bacteria > Cyanobacteriota > Cyanobacteriia > Phormidesmidales > Phormidesmidaceae > Halomicronema. Next base: position 4,874 of record CALCPB010000185.1, read on the forward strand.
CATCATAGGGCGCAACCACGACAGGCTCAGAATCCAACAGCGTATCTGATTCCATGAGCTCACCCGTTTGAGCATCGTAAAGGTAGATGTCGAGATCGCTACAGTCGAAGTCACAGCTGGCATAAACTGCTTCACCAGCCAGCAGATAGCCTTCGTAAATTTCCGATTCGCCACTACCCAAAAAAGTCGTGTAAGGCTCTGGCTCGAATTCCTGAGCGATTGCCCCAGGCACTAGACTGGCAGTCATGAGGCCACCCATACCTGCCGCGATCGCCAGCTTGCCAAAACGATTTGCCATCATGTCGTTCTATCTCCGAACAAAAGTTTTAGAACATCGGTCAGCGTCTACCCAATGCAAGGTAGACGGTTCCAACGATGTCCCTATTAGGTTGCCCACCTTTGAGGACGGGTTTCGTCAGCGATATAAATTTTC
>CALCPB010000186.1 GCA_937897665.1 uncultured Halomicronema sp.
CGATCGCCAGATCCACAGTTGTTTCCTCAAGCCATCCATCACTGCTTTTGCCGAGAGGATGGCAACTGGTGCGGGCGATCACGCCTCGTTAGCGTCACCACCATCATTGTCATTAAATAAACGGTTAGAACGTTAAGGCTTTTTAACCTGAACAGACTCTAGACTGGCAATGGCAAGCGTGCACCTTTGCAGGGGAATGACGGCATGAGACGGCAGGAAGATCTGCTCTTACTGATCTCAGGAATTTTGTTGACGCTAGTAACCCTATTTGTTGTGACGCTCGAATCGCAATTTGCCAACCCGTCGCCAACCGCTGAGAGCATGCCTGCAGCAGGGCTGCTAAACGATCCGTTTCTGCAGCTCCCAACAGCAGATTCCGTTCACGTTGTGTGGTTTACCGAGTTTGAGGGGCAGCAGCACACGGTTATTTATGGTCGTCGGCCAGCAGCGTCTCTCGAACCCGGCAATCTCCGCCAGGTCTTTGCCACCACGAAACAGCTCACCCGCCTACACGAAGATCAGGCTTCTCGCTTGCCAACCGGTACTACGTTTGAAACGCCGACCTTTCGCAGCGTTTGGCGTCACGACGCCGAAGTCACCGGGCTCGTTGCCGGGCAGCGGCTCCCTTATCAAGTCAAGAGCCTGCGAGCCGACGGCACCATTTTTGCCAGTGATGTGTTTTCTTTAGCGGCAGCGCCGCCCGCGGGTCAGCCCCTCAAAATATTGCTGACCTCTGATCATCAATCAAAGCCAATGACAGCAGCCAATCTGCAAAAGGTGAAAGAAACAGTGGGCGAGGTTGATGCTGTTTTGGTGGCCGGTGATTTGGTCAATGTGCCCGATCGCGCCTCTGAATGGTTTGACAATGCTGAAGGAGCGGCCTTTTTCCCCGCTTTGCAGGGGCGCGGCCACTATGCTCTCACGGCCAATGGACGCACAACTCGCTATCGAGGCGGGGCGCTGATTCAAACGGCGCCGCTGTTTCCGGCGGCGGGCAACCATGAGGTGATGGGCCGATTTATCCCCGAGGTACCGCTCAATGATCAATTCAACGACCCGGTGCCACGCCAGGCGGCCATCGCACTGTATGACAGTCAGGCAGACCTGTTTAACCCGCAGAATGATCCGGACGTGCGCCGCCGATGGCTCCTCGATCATTCGTACAACCTTGACACCTATCAAGAGCTGTTCACCCTGCCGACCCGCCTCACCGAGGAAGGCGATCGCGCTGATGCCACCCTGCCTTACTACGCCACCACCTTAGGAGATATTCGATTAATTTCCCTATTTGTGACCAATATTTGGCGGCGACCGGCGGTTGAACCCAACGTGCGGGGACGCTTTCAAGAACGACTGTCCGATCTGGGACAGCCTGCCGCCTGGGGCCACGGGCAGCATATTTTTGAACCCATCAGTCAGGACAGCCCGCAATATCAATGGCTGCAACAAGAGCTGGCCAGCGATGCTTTTCAGCAGGCGAAATACACGATTGTGATGCTGCATCATCCGCCCCACAGCGTGGGCGACAACATCGTGCCACCGTTTACCGATCCGGTGCCGATCTACGATCGCGCTGCTGACGGTAGCCTCCGCGCTATTCGCTACGAATATCCCATCCAAAATGACTACATCATTCGCGACCTGGTGCCGCTGTTAGAAACGGCTGGAGTTGATTTAGTTCTGTACGGCCATTCCCATTTGTGGAATCGGTTTATCGGCCCGACCGGCATGCACTTTTTAGAAACGTCCAACGTGGGCAATTCCTACGGTGCGTTTTGGCAGCAAAAGAGTCGTAATACGCCCCCGGCAGAAGCCAGTGAAACCTTCGACAAGTACCAGTCACGCTACTACGTGGCTCAAGGCGACCCGAACGGCCTGGAGCCGGTTATGCCCACCGTCGCCCCAATCACGGATGAGCAAGGTACACCGCTGCCCTACTTGGCCAGTAACGACATTACTGCCTTTAGCATTCTAGAAACGGAGAGCGGCACGGTCACCAGCTACTATTTCGACACGCGCGAGCCACTGTCTGAGGTCGTTAAGTTCGATGAGTTCACGCTCGCAGGCTCAGGTTGATATAGCCAGCCACAGTTTGATTAGGTCACCATAGATGGCTGAAATCATCATCCGATCAGCTTTTAACTCCGTAGGGCTCGCCCTTCCCGCAGGGCACTCTGCATTCCGAATTCTGCTACGGGAGCGTGTTATGGCGATCAGAAAACCTCAGGCCCTTGAAATCCGATAGAGGACGTCAAGTCTTGCTACCTTAGGCATGCTCTGCGCCCGATCGCGCCCACAATCGATAGGGATGCTTCGCTAGATTGGCGTTGTAGTAGCGCGCATCCTCAGAGACCTCAAGTCCTGCCCAAGGCGGCAGGCTAAAAGATTCAGTTTCACTGCTGAGTTCGACCTCCGCCAGGATTAAGCCCGCATTGTCGCCCAAAAATTCATCTACTTCCCAAAGATGACTGCCGACGTTGAGACGATAGCGCCATTTTTCGATTAGCGGCGGTGCGCACAGATCGGCCAGTAGTGTCTCCGCGTCGGCTAGGGGAATGGGATACTCAAACTCTTGGCGAGAGACACCACTCGTTGGTCCTTTGATGGTGAGATAACCGCGATCGCCCACCACTCTGACCCGCACGGTGGTCTGGTTCTGCGTGGGCACATAGCCCTGACGATACAGCGTCCCCTGGGCGCGCTGCCGCCACGATAGATCCGTCACCAAAAACTTTCGCTCAATTTCTTGGGCCATGGCCCCTGCCCCCGACTTGGTCTTGACTGCGCGCCGACTAGACGCGCTGATCATACCGTCCCGAGGTCCCAGACTTGGCCTGTCTAATTGTGCCAAAAGGCAAGGAGTTCATCGGGGCGCGGCTGCGCCGCGATCGCCCCCAATCGCGGCGTGGCTAACTGGGTAACAACCCGGTTAGGTAGCGAAGTGAGGAGAGTAGAGGCAATCACATGGACAATCGGCAAATTCAGTCGTCTCGCCACCGATGAACCCGCCAAAGGTGCGATCGGCCTGCTGTGAGCATGGACTTCGACGATGCGGGTCGGGCCGGGCCGGGGCTGCAGCCCATCACAGTTCACCCCCACCTCGATCAAAAGATGAGTCAGCTGCTGCCCCGGTTCGTCTTCACCCACTGCGCCGACAAAGGCGGTCGCGAGTCCCAATCGAGCCAGGGCAACAGCCACAGCACCGCCGGGTAAATCTTCATCATCGCCCGTCGGTGCAACCAGGTAATCAATTAAGATTTCGCCAAAACAGACCACGGTCATAGTGGCTAATTCTCACCCGTGCAGCAACAGATTTCGCCCGCGATTCTCCACACTGATCACTGTGCGAGAGTCGCCCTGGGAGCCGAGAGCGGGGCAATGGTCTTAGGGCATCGGTTATTCTGGCCGCACCAACAGACGTGATCAATAAACGCGTCTGAGCACATAACTGCCGAGTTCCACCAGAGCTTTTTGGGGTTCCGACGACGGCAGATCTTGCAGGCAGGCGATCGCTCGGTCAATATGCTGAGTGGCTAAATCGCGCGATCGGGCAATGCCATCACTTTTGTGAATGAGCCCAATGGCCTGCTCAAAGTCGTCGGCTTCCGAAAATTCCCGCTCAATCAAACCAGCCAGATAGGGAGTTTCTTCAAGGGCATACAGCACCGGAGCGGTTAGGTTGCCACTTTTGAGGTCAGAGCCTGCTGGCTTGCCCAGCACCTCACTGGAGCCAGTGAAATCCAAAATGTCATCTACAATTTGAAACGCCAAACCCAAGTTGCGCCCATAGGCATAGAGATTGTCTAACTGATGATCAGGCAACCCACTCAAAACACCCACGGACTTAGCGCTATTAGCAATCAGTGAGGCCGTCTTGTAGTAGCTCTTGTCCAGATAAGCCTCTAGGGTTAGCCCCGTATCAAACCGGTTGAGCCCTTGCTGGATCTCACCTTCAGCCATATCCATGATCACCTCTGACAAGAGCTTAACAACGGTGAGTTTGTCGAGGTTAGCCAGATACCACGAGG
>CALCPB010000187.1 GCA_937897665.1 uncultured Halomicronema sp.
GGCCTCAGTTGATTTCTGTTGTCTACGCAATAGCAGGAGATGATTCATCTTGGCAATTTATAGCAGTTCACCTTGCTCGATCATTAATCCCAGCCAAATAAACTGTGGAACCCAATGAGAGATAAGCTCAAAACGACCTTTCCATTGGCCAGGCTGTGACAGGATTCTTTCCAAACCCTTGAAAAATCTACTGCCGCCACCACTAACCGGCTTCTCAAGAGCATAAGGCCACAATCGAACGACATTTATTCCGGCCTGGTGACAGTTCTTAAAACTAAGGTTTTGGTTGAATTTTAGCGTTACATTATTGTAGTAGTAAAAAACTTTCTCTCTCGGTTGTTTCGTTTGATCAATCAAATATAAAATCGCTGGAAGATAAAAGGAGTCAGATTCTTCTGGTTGGGCGGTCGCGATGGTTTCTCTAATATTTTCAATTTGGGAGCGTAACGCCTCAAGCCTGTGAAGAACTTCGAGTTTGGGCTGACTGAATTGGAGTAAGAGAAAAATAAAAAGCCAGGGTTGATGACCGCCATTCAAAATAACTTCATTCGATGCGCTATTTTGCTCCAGCCAAAGCGTCAGTTGCTGTTCTAATTCCTTTTGAAAAGAACTTAGAAGTAAGTTATTGTTCTCTCCATGCTTAGACAACTCGACAAGCATAAGCAACAACCAGGCTCTGCCATAAGGCATCTCAAATTCAATATTTTCTGCGTTGTTGAGAAATGTTCGCTCCGCTTCAAGATTCTCGCATGTCAAGCGAGACAGAAGTTTACTTTGAAGCAGCGCATCATCAGTGAGACGCGCTATTGACAAAAGCGCCCAGTGCGCGTGAACACTCGAATGCCAATCAAAGCTTCCTGTAAAGACCGCTCCTGCTCCTACGCCAGTAAAACAGTGGGGCTCTACACGCACTAAATCAGCGTAAATGACATGTTTCAGTTCATCAACAATCCTATTTCTATCCATGAGTGTCAGTATTACGCAACTTCACCTAAGCGCAGCAAGACAACAAGAGGAACCAGGTAGCGGCGGAGTAGATTCGGGATGAGATTAGCCAGCGATCAGGAGGGGGCGATCGCGGTCACAATGCAGCGGGCATCGAGCACCGTGTGTTGCGCGGTTTGAAAGGTGACACAGCGATCACCTAGCGTTTGCAACAGGGGCGGTTGACCGCTGGCGAGGATGGTGGTGGCATCCCCTGCTTCCGGCTGGTATTGCTGCACCCAGCGATCTCGGTTAAGTATCCGGATGTCAAAAGCAGTGGTTTCTAAGAGCCAGTGAGTGACGCCATAGCGCTCGATAAACGCCGTCACGACTTGCGGATCGGTGCTGTATTGAGCGGCGATCAGGGCCTTGGCCCGCTGCCGAATTTCTTCGTAGTAGCCGACGTGGTAGGGGATCGCAATTTCAGAACTGAGCAGCACCGCCCGTTGGGAAAAGCTGGGAATGTTGCTGGTTTCCACTGATAGGCTGGCCACCAAACTCTCTTTGGGCGTTGTGGCCAAAAAGGTATACAGCTCCGGGGCGTTGCCGCGCACCATCGAGGTGGAAGGATAGCCGGGCATCGTCAGGGGATATAGCACCACGAGCAAGGCGAGGGCGCCAGCCAGGGCCGCTGGCAAGCTGGCCAGACCGCTGCGGCGCGAAACCCGACCCGTTGCGGGGGGCTGCAGCAGAGCGATCGCCCCCCGCAGCAGCGCATCAATTAGGACCACCGTCGCGATGCCCCCTGCCAGCACAAACACGATTAAGAGAAAGCGCCCGGTGTAGCGACTGGGCAGATAGAGCTTAAACAACAGCGCATGGGCGGCAATAAACCAAAACACCGCTGTGACCACCAGCTTAGGCAACAGATCGATCTCGGGGCGGATGGATGGGGCCAGCGGAAAGCGTCGGGGCCACCGGATCATCAGCGGCAGCAGCAGTCCCAGCAAGTTGGTTACGGGCGTCATGGCTGTATCGAGCCGCAGCCCCCCGCGACCGTAGAGCAACGCGTCCAGCCAGGTGGTTTGAAAGAAGTTAGTGCGACCGCCGCGAAAAAATTCGGGCATCGTCAGCGCTTCGGCGGCGGTCATGGTGGGGCCAAACTGGCTGGTCGAGAGGGCGTAATACAGAATCACCAGCGTGGCAATGATCAGTCCGCCACCGGTCAGCCACCATAATTGGCGATCCGGACTCAGTCGCCAGCGCCTTTGTCGCCGCTCTACTAAGCCCAACACTAACAGGCCCGCCGTGAGCAGCACCGTCTGAGGATAAAACGCCCCCTGCAGGGCGATCGCGCTCCAGCTCCAGACGAGCGATCGCCGCAGCCAGGCATACATAAAGAGCAGCATCAACCCATAGACAAAGGCTTTGGAAGTGCCAGAGGCCACGGTGCCGGTATATTCCACCGACTGGGTGAGCAGGGCTGAGGCGGCAAAACCAGCGGCGGGCAGAGCGCTCAGCTCTAACACGGTAAAAAAGGTGATCCCTGCTGTCAGCACAATCAGCACGGGCGGCAGCAACTTGCACAGCAGCAGCGGCGACAGCCCCACTAATGCCCCCAGGCGATACAGCCAGCTATAGCCAATGGGCGATACCGATTGGTAATAATCAGCAATCCAGTCGTTGGCAAACAGCGCCGGATCCGTAAAGCGCAGCATCCAAAACACATGCTGCCGGGCATCGTCAGCTAGGGCATAGGGATTCCCCGCAATCGAATCCCAAATCAACACGGCGATGATGGTGCTGTAGAGCAAGGTCAGCCCAAACCAGCGGCGCACCAGGGGATGATTGAAGCTGCGAGGCGTGGGCGCAAGGCTTTGCTGGGCGCTTTTGAGCAGCCCCAAACTGAGCGATCGCAGGGGATAGGGAGTATTCTCAGCCACGACAATCAGAGCCCTAAAAACGTTCAAAGCTTAACCTTACTGGAAGCCGGTCACCGGCAGTCACTGGGGGGCGATCAGGTGGTGTATTCAGCGTTGATGCGCACGTAGTCGTAGCTAAAGTCGCAGCCCCAGGCGATGCCCGTGCCGGTGCCGTGCCCCAACCCCACTTGCATCGTGACGGTGTCGGTTTTGAGATAGTCGCCGTCAGTGGTTTGCTTGAGATATTGGCTGGCCGCGTCGCGGTCAAAGGGCTGCGGCTGCCCATGCTGCATCAGCAAAAAGTCACCGAGCTGAATCCGCAGATCGCCTTGGTCAAAGGGCACCCCAGCGCGACCGGCGGCCATCGCAATGCGGCCCCAGTTGGGATCATGACCAAAAATGGCGCATTTCAACAGAGATGAACCGGCAATCGTTTTGGCCACTTGACGAGCTGAGACATCATCAGGAGCCCCCGTCACCACGCCCTCAATCAGGCAGGTGGCCCCTTCGCCATCACGCGCGATCGCCTTCGCTAAGTGATCGCAGACCGCCGTCAGCATAGCTTCTAAGCGGTCAGCAGCCGGGCCGGGCTCGGTAATCGCTGGCGTACGCGACTCACCATTGGCCAGCGCCAGCACACAGTCGTTGGTGCTGGTATCACCATCCACCGTAATTTGATTAAAGCTGTGGGCGATCGCTCGGCCCAGCATCGACTGCCACAGCGCGGGTGACACGGTGGCGTCACAGGTCACAAAGGCCAGCATCGTCGCCATGTTGGGGTGAATCATGCCTGACCCCTTTGCAATGCCGCCAACGCGAATCGGGCGACCTTCCCAATCCATCTCTAGGGCGATCGACTTAGTCACCAGGTCAGTGGTGACAATCGCCTCGGCAGCGGCGGCAGAGCCCGTTTCAGAAAGGCTGGCCACGGCCTGGGGAATGCCCGCTGACAGCGCCGCCATGTTGATGCGCTGCCCAATCACCCCGGTTGAGGCGACCAGCACCGATGCCACCGGAATCTGCAGTGCTGCCGCTACTTGCTGACAGGTGGTGACGGCATCTTGCCACCCCTGAGGGCCGGTGCAGGCATTGGCTTGACCGGCGTTGATCACGATCGCCTGGGCATAGGGCTTGGCTTCAAGACGCTGCTGACAATAATCAACGCAGGCCGCGCGGACTTGGCTCAGGGTATACACCCCCGCAGCGATCGCGTCGGTATCGGACACAATCAGCGCCAAATCTGCCGCCCCGGATGGCTTGAGCCCAGCGGCCACTCCCGCCGCGCGAAATCCCTTCGGTGCGGTGACGCCCCCCTCAACCACTTGCCAGTCCGCCATGTCGTCTTGACTCTCTATTTGTTGACTTGCGAGTTTTGATTATACGACTCTGCTCTGGCGGGCACACCCTCAATCAGCCTGACTGAGTGGGTTCCGCAACTCTCAGGGGGACTTGTGGGTTCAGCATTCGAGGGATGCAGTCGCGATTGTGACGGCCCACTTCTACATCCCTAAGCCGCCAGCCACCCCGTAAATCTCCTGTCCCCCGATAGTCTGGACGATTCTCACTGGTGGGGGCACCAACAGAGGAACATGATTTTGATTAGGTTGAGTGCCTGGTCGCAACACCTAAAACTTTTTGAATTTTTGCGATAGGCGAGAATAGGCGGCAATATTGCTCAGAGAAACCTGAGAATGATTGGGGTCGGCGTCGACGTCGTTTTCGCCAACCAAGCAATAGCCGTTGGGCATAATTGTATAGCTAAGTTTGGCCTCCTCAAGGGAGACATCCCGCAAGTTAGCGTTGGTCAGGTTAGTGCCGAACAGGGTTGCCCCCGTAAGATTAGACTCTCGCAAATCAGCACCGCGCAAATTCGCCCCGTTCAAGTTGGCTCCGGCGAGGCTTGCCCCCCGCAGATCAGCGCCACTCAGATACGCCCCCGATAAATTAGCGGAAGCGAGTAAGACATTCACCAGGCGCGCTTTCAGCAGATTTGCTCTGATCAAATCAGCCCCGATCAGATTCGTCCGCTGGAGATTAGCCTGCTCCAGGTTGGCCCGAATTAGAGAGGCTCCCGTTAGCACCGCACTCCGTAAGTCAGCCTGCTCAAAGTCAACATCCTCAAGCGTGATAAAAGGGAGATATTGCTCAGCCAGCTTTGCTCCGGGCAAAGAGAGCTGCAAAAACTCATGCTGACCGCCCTGGTAAGCAGCGAGGAATTGCTCAACTGTTTTGATCGTAGGTGACACAGGTAGCGGGTTGCTCGATGAAATGACAGGGTGAGGCTCAAGCTGGTAGGCAATCCCGAATCTTTCGCAGCATCACGGTAGCAACCGTCTGCACCATCAGTGTAGTCTGCCGAACACTGGCTACGGAGTTGCGCCATCCATTTCTCTTTTCTCAGCGATCGCGGACGACCCGAGGAGTTTTCTAAAAATTTATAAGTAATTCTCATGAACACAGGCAGAGGGCCGTCACCCTACCGGTGGGCAAGAATTCATATCATTTATTATTTGTTTCCCGGCGATCGCGCCCCCCTTGTTAGGCCGAACTAGGAGCGATCGCTCATCTAGTCCAGCTGCCGCCGACCTTCGAGGGCGCGGGCGAGGGTCACCTCATCGGCATATTCCAGATCGCCGCCCATCGGCAAGCCAAAGGCAATACGGGTCACTTTGGTAAACGGTTTGAGCAGCTGCCCTAGATACAGGGTGGTTGTGTCGCCTTCGATACTGGGACTAATCGCAATAATGGCTTCCTGAATGTTTTCTTTATTTACCCGGTGTACCAGTGGCCCAATGTTGAGTTGCTCAGGGCCAATGCCATCCATCGGCGAAATCATTCCGCCCAAGACGTGGTATTTGCCTTTGTACTCGCGGGTTCTTTCCAGCGCAATGACATCCCGCGAGTCGGCGACAACGCACAGCGTTTGCAAATCACGACTGGTGGATTTGCAAATATCACACACCGGCTCAGCCGACAGATGAAAACAGATCGAGCAGTACCCCATCTGAGACTTGGCGTCGATTAGGGCTTGGGCCAAGGCTTGCACCTCACCATCTGGTCGTTTGAGCAGATGCAGCGCCAGCCGCTGAGCCGTCTTAGGCCCCACGCCGGGTAGTTTCTGGAGTTCTTCGATGAGTCGGGAGAGGGGGCGAGCGTAAATGGGACTAATGCTCCTAGCAGGTCAGAACAGCCGTTGAAGGGTAGCCACCCACGATCGCGCAATCGCTGGGGTGATAAGTCGTTGATTTTAGCTTGGGTTGGGAGAGAAAGGCCGCAGCAGAGAGCCTTTTCTTTATCCTATGAAGCCTGTAAGATTCTGACGCGATTGCGGCAGCGCTGAAGGGCTTCTTCCAGGGCTTTTTCAGCCGTTTGCACGAGCTGGTGCCCATCGATCACGGTCGGGGTTTCGGCGATCGCGCCGCCGACGCTGCCATCCAGTTCCATTTTCTTGCCCGTGGGCAACACGGGCGGATGCTCTAGAATTGCGGCCTGTAGCTCTTCGCTGTAATGGGTCATGGCTTTGGTATCGAGGCCCGTCAGGGTAGCGGCAAACAGGCCGCGTCCATCGCTATAAAACCAGGTCTTGAAAGATGCCCGTTGTCGTAGCAGCTCGGCCACTGAGGCAAACATGGCTTCCAGGGGATAGCCGTCTTCGAGCACGGGCAGCACTTTGAATATGAGCACGCTCAGCGCCGGGAGTTGTGCCACCTCTTCTCGCTTTTGAAAATGGGTCAGCTGGGCCGACACCGTTTGAGGCATCAAGTCTTGTCGAATCAGCCCGGTAACGGGATCAAGCACGCCGAGCGATTGCAGCAGCTCTTCGTAATTTTGCTGAGTCGTATAGGTCGTTTGGGTGGCGGTGGCGATCGCCTGTTCTTTGGCTTGAATGGTGTCGGTGAGACTGTCGGCTTGCTTTTGTACACGTGCGGTTTTGAGATTGCGGCGAATGAGGGCCGGTACCGATACCAGCAGGCCGATAATCACGCCAATCGCTAAGGTGCCCAACAAAATTAGCGCCAGAGATTGCCGATATTCCCACAGGAAAAGTTGAATTGTCACCAGATTAGTGTTTTGCAGCGCGAATAAGATAGCAAGGAACGCTATCACTAAAGCCGAAATTACGTAGAGTCTCATGGTGAACCAACTCGCAAGTCTTCTTATTTATCCTACTGGCCTGGGGTTTATACCGAGATGAGGATCTGAGTCGCTCAGCGCCGTTAGGCCGGGACTCATAAATCGGGTGCAGACTATCTGGATTGAACAGTGCCCCCAGATAGAGAACGTATTTAACCTGAAAATGTTGGGTAAGCGCCGAGCCCTGCACACTGATGCCGAGCCCAACGTTAGAATTTGCGCTGACCCTGTGCGATCGCGACCCAGATCAACGGCCTGACTATAGCTGATGTCGAGACTGTCTGAAATCTGGCTGGGTGCTGATCACGTCTCTTTATTGAATC
>CALCPB010000188.1 GCA_937897665.1 uncultured Halomicronema sp.
GACAGAGTGGGTCGAGTCGACATGACTCGCTGATTCTAGGCTAGAGCATTCGTCACGACTAATGTGTGATGGCTGATGTCAATGTTCTACACCTAGCCTGATCAGAGTCAGCCGTCGGGGCGATCGGAGGCTGGAGTGTTGCTCTCACAGATGTTGCCTGGCAATGGATTGTCATCGTCGGTTGGACGGTAGCGTTATGGCAGATTGGTACTACCTCTGACCCCGTTACTACCCCCGCTGACACTGAGGCCAAACATTGAACCTGCCCGCCAGGTCTTCACACCTGTCGACTGCGAAGCGCTGACCCAGCAGAAAACTCAACGTAGAAATCTAGCTTTGGGTAGGGGCGCGATCGCGGCAAATTGTTCATTATCACGTAAATGCATGGCGATGCTGGGTGATATTGCCTGTCTTGATGTCGCGTGCCGCCAGCACGAATGCCTCAACGCCGCTGCTGCTATCCCCAGTTGCGCCCACAGGCTACCTGCCTGGCGCTAAAGACGCTGGTTTTAGCTGACACTTGATATCTTTCGCATTCACCTCTGAGCTGTTCTTGAGCCCTTTTCCCGCTGACCTCCTATGAATATTGACGCCTACCAACCTCAAGTTCTCTACGATGAATATTTTGCCTCTGCGGGTGTGCCGCGTCCTGATCTAGCTCCCTTAGTGCAATGGTTCAAGGAGCTGCCAGCTCAGGATTTACCGCAGGTCAAGGCCCAGATGGAAGCGCTACTGTATGACCTGGGGGCTACCTTTAGCCTTGATGATAAAGAGCGGGTTTTACCGTTTGATCCGTTGCCTCGGGTGATTACCGCTCAGGAATGGCAACATCTGAAGGCGGGTCTGCAGCAACGTGTCAAAGCGCTCAATGCGTTTTGTGCTGATATCTATGGTGATCAAGAGATTCTGCAGGCGGGTATTATTCCCCGAGAAGTGATTGAATCGGCTGAGCGGTTTTTGCCAGCCAGCCAGGGATTAAAGCCACCGGGCGGCGTTTGGTGTCATGTGAGTGGCATTGATTTGGTGCGCGATCGCCAGGGCGACTGGTGCGTGCTCGAAGACAACCTGCGGGTGCCTTCAGGCATTGCCTATGTGCTTAAAAATCGTCAGGCTATGGAGCAGGTGCTGCCCGAGTTAATGGCGACGTTTCAGCCGCATCGGGTTGATGGCTATGCTCAACATCTCAAGACAGCGCTGAAAAATATCGCTCCGGCCAGCGATGACAGTCGCTTCGTCGTGCTCACGCCTGGGCAGCAAAGCTCCGCGCATTTTGAGCATGCCTTACTCGCACAACAGATGGGCGTGGCCCTGATCGAGCCGCAAGATCTGACCATCCATCAGGGTTCTTTACACCACCAAACACCAGACGGCCCCCAGCCCATTGAGGTGATTTATCGTCGCGGTGATACGGAATTTCTGGCCGGGCTCGACCTCGGCGATGACTATCCTGACAGTCTGGCGGCCATCATAGAGCTTTGCCAACAGGGTCAGTTGGCCTTTGCGAATACGCTGGGCACGGGCATTGGCGATGACAAAGTAATTTATGCCTATGTGCCGGAGATCATTCAATTTTATTTGGGCGAAGCGGCCTTACTCTCAAATGTGCCGACCTATTTGTGCTGGCGCGACGACGATCGCCGCTACGTGCTCGATCATTTGGATGAGCTGGTGGTCAAAGCTGCCAGTGCTGAAGGCGGCGACGGCATGCTGGTGGGGGTGAATGCGACCTCGCAAGAGCGCGCTGACTTCGCCGAAAAAATTAAACAACATCCCCGGCATTACATGGCGCAGCCGACGGTGGCGCTATCGCAGATTCCGACGGTGAGCGACGGCGAGATCGTGGGCCGCCACACTGATTTGCGCCCCTATGTGATTCACCAAGGGGATGACATTTATGTACATCCGGGCGGCCTGACGCGAGTGGCTCTGGCGGAAGGGGCGCTGGTGGTAAATTCTTCCCAGGGCGGCGGCGCTAAAGATACCTGGATCTTGTCTTGACCAGCAGAGCTGCTGGTCTCGGTCTAGGTCAACTTCATTAAGGCCTGTGAGATCAGAGGACACAATGTCGCCGTTGCTGACCGCGATCGCCTATCCTACGATGCAAGTTGGTTACTAAGGCAGACCGTGGTCGAGACTTCAACAGATGCACACCGATCAGGCTTAACGTTACCCGCCATGGGCTGCGGCACCTGGGCCTGGGGCAATCGTTTGCTGTGGGGCTATACCCCCGATATGGACGAGCAACTGCAGGCGGTATTTGACCATTGCGTCAGTCATGGCGTCACGCTGTTTGATACGGGCGACTCTTATGGTACCGGGCGACTCAATGGCCGCAGTGAAACGCTGTTAGGGCAGTTTGCTAATGGCTATCAAGGCGACCATCGCGAACAGATTTGTTTGGCTACCAAGCTCGCCGCCTATCCCTGGCGGCTGACGCGGGGGGCCATGATCAACGCTTGCATTGCCTCATCGCGGCGGTTTGGCCGTGGCGTTGATTTAGCGCAGCTGCACTGGTCGACGGCCAACTATGCCCCCTGGCAAGAGGGCACGCTGTTAGATGGCCTGGCCGATCTCTATGAGCAGCATCAGGTGCGCGGCGTAGGCCTGTCGAACTTTGGCCCCAAGCGCTTGAGAAAGATTTATCCTCAGTTTCGCGATCGCGGCGTGCCCATTAACACCCTGCAGGTTCAGTATTCGCTGCTATCAACCTATCCAGTGACTCAGTTGGGCATTCAAGCAGTGTGTGATGAGCTGGGCATTCGCCTGATCGCTTACAGTCCGCTGGCGTTAGGGCTGTTGACCGGCAAATATCAGATTGGCAGTACCCTGCCTTCCGGGCTGCGCGGCGTGCTGTTTCGTCAGTTGCTGCCGGGGGTCAAACCGATTCTCGATACTGTCGAAGCGATCGCCCTATTTCGAGAAAAAACAATGGCTCAGGTGGCGCTTAACTGGTGCATCTGCAAAGGATTTATCCCGATTCCTGGGGCCAAGACGCTGGCCCAAGCTCAACAAAACACCGGGGCGCTGGGCTGGCAGTTAGATGCCGGAGAAGTGCTTGAGCTAGACAATGCGGTGAACCGGAGCGACAAGCAGATGGTGCAAAACATCTTTCAAACCCGGTGAACGGTTCACGATCTAGGGATGCTCTGTACGTAACTTTGCGTAGCCCATGCCGTGACGAAATCGAAATAGAGACGTCATTATCTTGAGCTCTGCTTCACAAAAGTCGCTGATTTGATGAAGTCTGATTAAACTTTCGGGAAAGCGATCGCGGTAGCCAATCAGGATTCCAATATTAGTAATACGAGAGTAAGCCAACCTTCAGACGGTTTCCTCGTTTGCCATCTATCGATACGGCATCAAGTCATTCGCATCTACCCGGCAGTGACTTTGTGCCTGGCCGTTCACGCCGTATCGCACTCAAAACAACTACGCCATCCATTACTCAACGTTTTGGGAGAAATTTTGCTATGCGCGTCTATACCAACTCAACTTTAAGAAGTCTTGTCGGCTACGGCAAGTTTTTAGTGGGCCTCGCCGTGCTGCTCGTCTTGCTATATCAAGGGGCTAGAATCCTGCAGGATGATCCGGCCCTGCAAGAACTCAGAAATTTACTGCAGACTGAAGAAGCTCAGTAAATTCAACGCGACGTCACGCAAAAATGCCGACGATGGCGATCGTCTTTCCAGATTGTGGGTAAACTGCAAGGCCACAATGCCTATCGCTGAGCGACGAACGGGGTGTCATGGTGTAAGACCTGACTGCACTCGCCCAACATTAACCCGTAAAGCCTGGCAGGCTCACCGCATCACCCGCAAAGCTGGGGAGGTCAAGCTGTTGCGATCTCCGAGTGCGCACGGCTAGCCGATAACTGACACTCTGAAGTTCGGCCTGCAAACGGCGATTCTCGGTTTGTAGATCTTTAACCTTGCCGCGCACGGTATCCATGCGGTCTTCAAACTTTTGGCGGTAGACCTTAGGCAGCTCTTGCACCACCTGCTCTAACATCCGTGTGCGATCAGTCAGCTCTTGCACTGTTTGCCGCAGCTGCACCGTTTCGTCGTTACGTTCTTCGAGCTGGCCCTGATAAAAGGTGACCTGCTGCTCGACGCCCTGCAGTTGCTCACGCAACGCGCGCACTTCAGCCTGCTGCTGCTCAGACGATTCAGTTGTCGTGGGCGTTACTCCAGCATTGCCCTTGACGAGGCGAAACAGTTCTCGTGAGAGCTGTTGCACTAACTCATCGCGCATCTGCAACTCTTCTCGGAGACGAGCAACTTCAGCTTGCTGGGTGGAATATGAGGAATTTACTACTTGCGTCACACCGCTAACCCTAGTTCCCAAAAAATCTTCAGAAGTACCCTACTCGCAGCTTGTGCACCTGATGCATCAAATCTTCAATACTCCAACTAAAGACCAGGAAGGTTAAAATCTCCAGGTTGATCTAGCTAGTGCAGTAAATGGCAGAAAAGCTGCTCAAAACACCACAGTTCGGCCATTTCGAATTTGATTGCTGATACTTTAGCACTTCATTTCATAAATGCAACCTATTTATCCAGGCAAATCTGTATTCAAGATGAAACGTTAGCGTTCTTTCACCCAACGGCTGTTCAACTCGCTGATGGCTCAGGCAATAATCGGTACTGACAGAATCCGCCTGCTACGGCAGCAGCGCAGCAGGCGGAAACCAAAAGCACGAATTTTCTAAAATTTTGAGCGCAGTGAGTCACCCGCCCTCATTCTCTTGCCCTAAGCGGCACCAGGAGGCGGCGCAGAAGACCCTGCCGCAGTGGCTTCGGGGGCAGGCATCTCATCAGCATCGGCGAGATCGTCGGTCAGTTCTTGCTTAAGGGTGAGATACCGAATGACGTTTTCGCTGAGACGCATGGCTCGCTCCATCGGTGCCACGACATGCCCCAGTCCTTGGTAATTCATTTGAATGTAGATGCCTTCGCGATGATTCTGAATCTCATAGGCGAGGCGACGCTTACCCCGGTGCTGTGTTTCTAAAATTGTGGCTCCCTGCTCTTGCAGAATCTCTTGGTAGCGGGCAATTTCAGCATCCACGACCTCTTCGACAATGTCGGGTCGCAGGATATACATCGTCTCGTACATTAAATTCTTCATGAAGGCGCTCCTTGTGGACAAATGGCCTTTCCCGGTATAAATGGCTTCAGGCGACTTCTCAGCGAATCGCTCCTGGCCACTTGGGTAAAAGGCAAGGATCTACAATCATACCAGTATTCGAAGGAATCCATGGCGCAACGCTACGTTCGAGTTCAATCGCAGTCGCGACAACTGCACTACGGTTTGCTTCAGTCCGATCGCAGTGTTCACGTGCTGGATGCCCCGCCGTGGCTGCAGGGTGAGGTCACCGAGACCGTTCTCGAAGCCGATAGTTACCAGTTGTTGGCACCCTGCGCCCCGTCCAAAATTATTGCGGTCGGCAAAAACTATGCGAAACATGCCGCCGAAATGGGGGGGGATCTGCCTCAAGAACCCCTCCTATTTATGAAGCCTTCAACAGCCGTCATTGCCACCCACTCCCCAATTTTGTATCCCCCTCAGTCGCAGCGCGTCGATTACGAAGGGGAGCTGGCGTTAATCATCGGGGCTCGGTGTCTTGACTGTGATGTTGCTGCCGCCCGCGACAAAATTTGGGGGTATACCATTGCCAATGATGTCACGGCTCGTGATCTGCAGGCCCGCGATCGCCAATGGATTCGTGCTAAGGGCTTTGACTCGTTTTGCCCGCTAGGCCCGTGGATTGTCCGCGAGCTGAATCCGGAGGCGCGCATTCAGACGTTTTTAAACGAACAGCCGACGCCCGTGCAGCTCGGCGAAATTAGCGACATGATCTTCAAGCCTGCCGCGCTGGTGGCCTATATCAGTCAGGTGATGACCTTGTTGCCCGGCGATGTGGTGTTGACGGGTACCCCCGCTGGCGTTGGCCCGCTGGCGCTGGGCGATCGCGTGCGGGTAGAGATTGAAGGCATCGGCTCGCTCGAAAATTCAGTGCAGGCGCGACCCGCGCTAGTGCCGTCGATGGATTCGATGGAATCCGAAGGTTAGCGCTGGGTCGACGCTCCTGGCGAGTCGGTCTGGTTGAGGCGGTTGCCTAAATAAACAGCCGGATTTCTTGAAGGAGAAATCCGGCTGTTTGCCATATTGATGAGTTGTGGCTCTTGGCGGCAGGGCACACTGCCTAGCGCACTTGCATATAGACCGCTTCGGAAAGAGTAGGAATCTCAGCGTATTGACCGCGAACCGTTTGCACGACGGAATATACGATCGCGCCCAAAATACCTAGCAATACAACATTCAAAATCGTATCGACAAAGAGCCCGGTACCCAAAGCTGGCACCAAGACCATATTCAAAATAATCTGGCCCAGAATCAAGACGATATCGAGCAAGATGGCCTGCATCGTATTAAAGCGAATGAAATGGCTGATGTTGGTGTTGCGCACCACCAGAGTCAGCAGCAAAATAAACACAATCAATCCGGCAAACGGAAAACCCGTATAAATGCGAACGAGCGGACTCAGCGGCACGATAATTAATTGCAAAGCCGGAAACTGAGCAAATAATCCAATGCCCGCTCTGTATGCGAAGGACATCCCCAGCAGAGAAACTTCAACGAGGGGAAGAAGATAGGGCAAACAAGCAAAAAATCGATCTTGTGCCGTTGTGGTGCCACGCCAAGTCATGGAGTCCGCTAAGCCTCTAAAAGTTTGATAATTATTCAACATGCTAACTGAGAAAAAGGCGAAAACCGTCTCCGGCTTAAGACTTTCTCTCGATCCCATCGCTCCGAAATGGCCCTGTGTTCAGCCAATATCCGCAATTTTGAAGCCCATTTGACATTCATATTGCTGAGGCTGACCCTCCTGCAGCTTCTCTAGAGAACGCCCACAGGTTAACCGCCCGTGATGGAAACGGGGTTGCCCCATCTGGTCGGCCATCAAACAAGTTTGGCAAACTGCGGTGGGAGACAAGAGCTGGTCATTCATCATGACAACCAACATAAGAATTCCCTTCCAACTATGTTCTTAAAACGTAGATTTCAATATGCCTTTATTGTAAGTCAGCTCCCCCTAAGAGTTGTGTGCAAAAATACACACCTTAATAGCCATCAGGGGTTGGGCAATGTCCATTCGCACAGAAGTCGTTGCTGTGCTCTATCGCAGTCGCCCGTCCGGTGAGGACAAGACGGCGGCGCTACTTTGCTGATGTGCTGAGAGTCGGAGCGCCCCTAGGTACCCTGGTCTTCAGAGTGTTTCTAGA
>CALCPB010000189.1 GCA_937897665.1 uncultured Halomicronema sp.
AGCTAAAAAGCCTGAAACTCTATCTGTACAAGACTTTCAGCGGCTTGCGCTTAGACTCTTATCAGTTAATCAGCCGCTTTACTCTTCACCAGCACATCAAGTAACTTGTGCATGCCTGATTGACTAACGAAAGTTCGATCACAAAAACCTGAAACCTTAGCAAAGAAAGGATTTCAGTCTCCCTGGTTGGCTGCACCCTCTGAGTTGATGCGTTGGTATCCTTTTTGTGGGCATGGTCATCTATGTGAAACCTGCTCCGGGTGCGGCTCTTGCCGCTACAAGGCGATGTCAGCTGAAGTTCTTGCCTGGTAAAGGTCTCAGGATTCTGTCAGGCAACCAGTATGCGTGCTTTCCGCAAAGCTATAGTATCGTAAATTTGAAGTTTGCGTAAAGCTACGTAGGAAAGATCGTTATCTCATCAAATCCCTGTCAATATTGATTTGAGAAATGGTTCGCAGGCCATTTTTTTGATCTAGGAAGTATCTATTAGTTGAAGGAAATAAGTCGATTAGCTTGACTGCTCTATGATTTTTTTGAAATTTGATATGTTTCTTGAAGTTTATTTGACTCGAGATTATGTCGTCCTAAAAGGTTAAAGTTCTCAGCCCTGGGCTTATTCAGTTTGACCAGGCTGAATCTCTGCAAAGGCCTAAGCAGCATGCATCTATTTTTAGGTTCTTGCCATGATGTTTGGCTTCGGTTGAGCCGATGCTTTAAGGGTATTTCTAATTAATGCTCTAGATTTTTTCAAAAGCTTTACACAGCCTTTCTCGCTCCCGTGCGGTGCGGTGCAAGGCTTGGTTTTGTCGTCACAAAAGCATTTCAGCTCTGACCTCGTACTTCGTCTGATAGGGAAGTGCTGTCTTGCCGGGATATGTTGGCGATCGCGCCTGCTAAGGTGCAGGGCCAAGCTATTCGTTCAATGCATTCACAGTCACGGATTTTGGTGGCGAATACGCTGCTACAGCCAACCCACGATCGACGTGACCCAGTGGAACTGCGATCGCTGAATCATTCACGCTCTTGAGTTCTTTGCCAGCGGCACTAATCCTTTTTGTGCCCACGTTTGTCTTGTCCAATCACGTCGTTGAATAGCCTGGCGCTATTCAACTCCTGTCGTTCGTTTCTGTCTATCCGTTTGATTTTTCTATTTACCCATCTGCAGGAACTCCAATCATGGCCGTAACCGATAATTTTGCATCCAGCATCCTAGACTTTAACGGTGAGGTCTCCCTCAGTCAGCCAACCGCACTGGTTTGGGGGCCTGACGGGCGACTCTACGTCACTGAAGTTGATGGTGACGTGAAGGTTTTGTCAGTGGCGTTCGGCGACAAAACGCCTGGTGATTCTGATCCAACTGCTCAGTTCTACGTGACCGCAGCGACCACGCTGAGCGAGGTCAGAGACATCCAGAACTATGACGATAATGGTGCGCCCAATAACAGCCCTAACCCAAACAACGACGCGAATAAAAGGCAAATTACCGGCATTGACGTCACCAAGCAGTTCAACGCTAGCGGTGAGCAACTGTTCGTTGCGTCAGACGGTTCCCTGACAACCGATGCCAATGGTGGTTTGAATCCGCCTGCCGTCACCATGTACGTGACTTCCAGCGATAGTCGTATTGGCGCAGGTGGCAGTGGCGCAGACGAAGGACTCGATACCAACTCAGGGGTCATCACGAAGCTGACCCAAACCGGGATTGACGATTGGGACGCCGTTGACATCGTGCGGGGGCTACCGCGATCGGAGGAAAATCATGCCACCAATGGTTTGGAGGTGGTTCAGGAACTCGACGGCAGCGGCAACCTGGTCTCAGAGCGCTTGATCGTGGCCAGCGGCGGCAATGCCAACACTGGCGCGCCCTCCAATAACTTTGCGGGTCAGGAGGAGCAACCCCTTTCTGCAGCGATCCTGGAAGTCGATCTCGATGCCATTAAAGCCCTATCGGTAAATACCGATGCCAATGGACGGCAGTATGTCGTTGATCTGGTCACGCTGGATGACCCCACCCGGCCTAACGCCAACGGCATTACCGATCCTAACGATCCTGGCTATGACGGTGTCGATGCCGGTGTTGATTATGCTGGCGGCAATGACAGTCTCAACAGCGCCAAGCTTAACTACGGTGATATCGTCTCGATCTACTCGTCGGGTTATCGCAATTCCTATGACGTTGAGGTCACTGAGGACGGCCGCGTCTGGACCTATGACAACGGGGCAAACAACACTTGGGGCGGTCGACCTGTCGGCGAGGCTGGTGGCAATGGCGGCACCAACGGCTCTAACGATGCCGTTGACAATCCTCAGTTGCCTGGGTACATCGCCACCAACCTAAATAACGGTGAGGGCAACACCAACGACGATATCAATCTCATTAATTGGAATCCCTCCAATAGCGACAACTTCCACGAGGTTACTCGTTCTGATGATTTAGATGGTCGTACCCTATCGTCCGGTGGTTTCGCCCAAGCGACCACGTATGTAGGACCGGATGGAAAAACCTATGTCTATGGCGGCCATCCCAACCCGACCCGGGCTGAGGGGGCCTTGGCGGGGATGTTGTTTTCGCCCGATGCTGGTACCGATAATGCTTATCTTCTGGTCTCTAGCCAAAACAGCTACGGTATGGATGGCGGCCGCAACCCGTCTAACCTGTCTGACTATGACCGCGTCATCGCCTTTCTGGCAGGCGTAGAAGCGAATGATGCTGAGTTTCCAGATTCCGGCATTTTTGGTGCCGACACCGGTGACCTCACCAAAAAGGTGCTGTCGGTCGATCCGGGTGTGACCTACGACATCTATAGCTTTGCGGATGGGTCTGGCGCAGCCGTTGTTGCCGGTTCTGCCGCACCGGCTGGCGGCACCTTGCTTGGACAGGGTGGCCTGCCCGCTGACATCGCCGATATCGTCGATTTCCGCAACCCGATTGAGGGAGACTACAAGGAGGCCGGCCGTACCGATGGTGCGCTCGACAGTGGCAACGGCTCCATCAACGGTCTGGCCGAATACACTTCGACGATTCTCGACGACGGCACCACCAAGATGTCGGGAGCAATTCTGGCAACGGTGTTCGGTGGTGGCACCCTGATCATCATGGGTCGTAATGCCGACGGGACAATGTCGAGCGTGCAGAGCGGCAGCGGTGCCAAGGCGGCGGATCGCGAGACAATTAACGTTGCTGGCGGTCCCCTCGGCATCTCGACCATTGGTGACGACCATTTAGAGCGCGGTCTCAGTCAAGCCTTCCAAGGGTCTATCTGGACAGCCGTCTATAACGGCCAGGGTTCACCGAATATTGAGATTCTGCAGCCGAATAACGGCGCAGTCCCACTGGCTGGCAGTGAAATCAGCGATGCTAACGACGCTGATCTGGATGGGGTCGATAAGTTTAACGACCCGTTTGAGTTGTCGGCGGAAAACGGCTATGCGCTGGCCCCTGGTCAGAAAATTACCCTGGACTTCAGTCCAACCAGCACCGCGTTTCCTAACACCATCGGCAACACCGGTTTGCTCGGTGCAGCGCTGGATGGACCGGGCTCGGCAGACGGAGCTCTCTTTCAGAATGGTGTTCCTTTCCACCAGGCGGGGGCGACAGCGAACGACGATGCCAATAGCGGCGAGTACCTGATTGATGCGGGCGACAAATTGCCCCTGGCTTCTCAGAGCGACGGTCTGTACGACCTGGCTGGCAACATTATCCCCGGCGGCAATGCGCCGATTTTGCAGATCAAAAAGGTCGTGCCCGGCACGATGGTTGGGGCTGAGAACACGGTCCGAGATGCCATGCACACGGGCTTTCGACCCGACCCGGATGTTGATCGCATTGTCATGACCGTCACGGCTAAGAACTGGGTTGCCGGCAGCACGGTTGCTGCTGGCCAGCTCACGGGCATGGTCTTCAGTGACGGCACCCAGTCCAATTTTCTCCGGCTGGTCTTCGGTGAGGTGAACGGCAATCCGGGTATTGAGGTCGGCTATGAGATTGGCGACGCTAACTATACGGCGCTGGCCCAACTGGCGTTACCCGATCTGACGAATGTCAACAACGACCTGATCGATCTCCGGCTTGAAATCGACAAGAGTGAGGGCTTTGCGGTCAAGGCGTTTTACCGGCTTGCAGACGGGAGCACCATTGCCGCTACGCCCTTTACTGAGGTCGCTCTTAACGGCGGTGCTGGCTTCACTTTGCCTACTGGCGTATTGCAGGATGTGCTGACCGGTGCTCACACGATCACCGACGGCGACACGACGCTTGCCTCTGGAGCCGCTGTTGGCGTTGTCGCTGAGACCTCGGACGGGAATATTCTCGAGGCGATCGATTTCTCCAACATTGATATTGAGGCATTTGGCAACGAGCTGATTGCGACGAACGCCACCGAAGTCGGTCAGAGCGGTACGTCTGGCGACGATACGGTGATCTATATCGGTACCGACACGGCCCTCGATCCGCTGGCCGCAGATGTTGAAAACTTCGACGGGACTGGCTCTACTGTTGACTGGGAAGCGACCGGCAACCCCCTCGACAACCGATTCACGCTGGGGGCTGGGGCCAACACGATTACCACCGGCACGGGTGCTGATCAGGTGGTCGGTACGCTGGCTACAGCCGACGGCACCGAGATTACTGACTTCTCTGAAGAGGATGCGGTGATCATTGCTGATGCGACACTCGCTGATGCGAATAATGCCACCTATGCTGCGGGCTCCGCAGAAGTGACGATTGGCGGGGCCACGATTACCTTCAGCGGCCCTGATTTTGAGACGTTCGATCCGGCTGACGGTCCATCTACCTTTAGCTTTGAAGAAACGTCTGAGGGGCTACAAATCACCCTTACACCTGATGAGACGATCCTTTACCGCGTTAATGCGGGTAACACCGTTGCCGCGATTGACGGGGGACCAGACTGGATTGGGGACAACACCCTCACCGCCCAGGGACCCGTGGCTAAAGTGGGTGGGAAACCGGCCACGTTCTCCAATGGTCAAACTGATGCCGAAGACGAGATCGACTTTGACAATGTTGATCCGTTGGTGGTTCCTTGGCAGCTCTTTGTCGACGAGCGTGGGCAAGGGGGGCTGCAGTACAACTTTGATGTGCAGGCAGGCACCTCCTACCGCATCGACCTGTTCTACACCGAGAACTGGCACAACATTTTCGCAAATGCACCGCGCATCTTTGACGTGCAAGTTGAGGGTGAGATTCCGGCGGCCTTCGACGATATCAATCCCTTAGTAGAAGCTGAGGCCTTTGTCGGCCAGGCGGCGCCGACAGTCAACAATGGTCCTGTAGCAACTGAAGGGCTCTTCCTGGGTGTGGCTCGGCAAGCAGAGTATATCTACACGGCCCAAGATGACACCTTGACGATCGAACTGGTGAACGTCGTACAGGAGGCAAAGCTTAACGGTATCCAGATCACCCAACTCGGTGGCACTGTTCCTACCCCGACTGACACGACAGCGCCGCAAATTGTCTCGATCTCGGTTTCCAATGAGCAAGGCTTTGTAGACGGCACGCGTACGGCAACTGTTGTCCTGACTGACGAGACCGGCTTCGATCCTAATGATCTCGCCCAGCTAGCACCCACCTTTACTGGCATCGTACCGGCAACCGTCTCTGTCCCAGCGATCACCCTTAGCGGTGACAGTAAGACCGCCACCCTTGTTTACACCCTCGCTGCACCGGTGAGCGGTGCGTGGCCCGATAATGCTGAGGGACAAATTTCCTTCGCTACTGGTGCATTTGAGGATGCAGCCGATAACGGCAGCGCGGCAACGGCCTCAACCTTCTATATCAATCCGTTTTTGAGCAGCTTGGTAAAAGGCCAAGTGGCTTTGGCGATTAATGTCGGGCCGACGACGAACACGACCAACAATGCGCTTGACGGAGCCGACAAGAACACCTACGGCGGCGCGATTACCAATGACCCGATCATCGGCATTGATCTTGAGGCGGATGATCCCAGTTACTACAGCCCTAGTTCAAAGACCGGCTCAAACATTGACGGTATAGCCGGTTCTTCGGGCTCAAATCTGGGACTCGACGGCTCTGCCCTGCATACCTATCGCGACAGTGCGAACGGATCTTTCACCGCAACTTATCCGTTTGAGAACGGGGTCTATGTCGTCGATCTCTGGTTTGCGGAACTGTTCCACACGACCGCTGGGAATCGCCAAGGCGACTACACCATTAATGGCGAAGTGGTGGCGCTAGATTTCGATGCTTTCACTGCTGCTGGCGCAGTGGATACGCCTACCGTGCCGCTGACTCAGACCGTCGTCGTGACCGACGGTCAGATTGTGGTGGATGTGAATGCTGATACCGGCCAGCCCGGTTATAACGCCATCGTGATTTATGAGGCGGTCGATGGGAATCTGGTGACCGCAGCGCTTTCGGGTACGGCGATCGCCACCGAGGGCGACACCGCGAGCTATAACGTGACGCTCAACCAGACGCCCGACAGCGAAGTGACGGTAACGGTCGATATCACTGCCGGTACCCTTGACCCCGCTTCGCTGCCTGACGATGCGGTGCTCACTGCAGGCGGTACGCAGGCGATCCTCACCTTTGCGGCGGGGACGACCACGCTGACGCAAACCTTCACGGTGGATATTGTTGATGACACGCTGCCCGAACTCGACGAAACCTTTACCGTTTCAATCTCAGGCACGCCCTTAATCACCACGGATACTGTCACCACCACCATCTCGGCGAATGACGGCCCAGTCGATAGCTTCAACGGTGTCAATGCGCCGGGGGGCGATTTCTCGGACGATGGCCTTGCACCTACGGATATCGGCGTGCTCACTCTCCAGCCGGGGGCCAATACACTGGTGGCCACGCAGCAGGGTGACAGTGAGCCGGGAGGGCGCGATCGCGATTACGTCACCTTCACCGTGCCAGTCAATATGGTGCTCTCGGAGCTGATTTTGACGAATTATGTCCCCGGTGAAACCGGTTTCCCCCAGGGCTTCATTGCGATTGATGACGGGCCGCAGATTACCCTTGATCCCACCACCGTTGCTGGTGGTGCCATTGACCTCCTAGGTGGTCATGTCTACAACACGGGTGATATCGGCAATGACATCCTGGACGATCTGGGCGATGGTGAGTCGTTTGGAACCACGTTCGACGGCTTTACGCCGCCGCTGACGGCGGGTACCTACACCCTTTGGATGAACCAGGGCGGTGCCTCGTCGCAGCTCGAACTCGAATTCGTCGTCACCGATTTCCCGGGTTCGCTGATCGCGATTGCTGATGCCCCGACGGTTGTGGAGTCCGGCGACA
>CALCPB010000190.1 GCA_937897665.1 uncultured Halomicronema sp.
GGTCGCAATACCGAGGGCGATTCAGAATCATTGTTCTGCCACGGGTGAGGCCGGTTGAGGGCGCGAAAATAGTGTCCTTACAGATGGCCGGGTCTGGCACTGCCCCATTCCGATCAAACATGTTCTGCACCTGGGATATATGGCAAGCCGCAATTTGATTGGGTCACCCCAGATGGCTGAAATCACCAGTTGATCATAGGTTTAGGGGTTTGAGGATAAATCGTGAGACCGATCAGGAGAGGGCTTGAGGGCGATTAGCGCGCTCCCTTGTCGCAGCGTTCTTAGAGGCGATCGCTGATGTGAACGATGGCCAGGGGCAATTGTTGGCAAATGGCGAGCCCTTCTCAGCCGACTCTCTCGCTGGATAAGTTGTTTCGCATTGCCACTCATCTAGCGGGATGGGGCGATATTTTCTAAATATTGCGATCAGGTGAATGATGCCGCATCCCTGACTAAACTTGAGATAAATCTAGCAATTCCCATTTTTCGGAATCATCTCCAAAATTTTACTGAGAAACTCTTTCTACAAAGTTTTATACAAACCTTCAGGGTGTTTCCCCCCAGTTGATGTAAGAAGAAAATAAGCTAGAACCCATAGTCATTCATCCAAGAGAGGTTTTGTCTCGTTTAGCGCTTGACTCATACGGCCCCGCCCCTGGCCTCAACCCCCTGAGTCGCTAAAGTGATTTGTGGGTTGTTGAGGAATTAAGTCAAAGAGAGATTAACTGTGCCGATGTCTGATGCCGTTGTGTTAAGTGGCCTCGCTCCAATCAAGACTAAGATTGTCGCCGTTACGGTTTATCCTGAGCAGGCTCGGGTCACTCGACAGGGGCAACTTGAGGTGTCACCAGGCAATCTCCGGCTGCGGGTTGACGCCTTGCCCGCGGTGCTTGAGGTGGGTAGCCTGCAACTCGATGCCAAGGGGACCGCACAGGTCAGTTTGCAACCGCCACATCTTACCCCCACAGCCGCGGATAATGCGGGGCTGCAGCGCCGACAAGCAGCGCTGACCGAGCAGCGCCATCAAGCTGAAGATGCTTTTCGGTCCTGCAAAGATACGCTGTCGAGCCTCAACCATCAGCAGGCCTTCCTTGAGTCGTTGGCTGAGCAAACGGCTCAGAGTTTTGCTCAGGGGCTCTCGCAGCAGTCCATGACGCTAGCTAACGTGGCTGAATTTTCTAAGTTTTTTGACCAGACCTATCAGCAGACGGCGCAGGCGATTGTGGCTCAAGAGCGCCGCAAGCATCAGCTAGATCGACAGCTTCAGCAGGCTCGCCAACAGGAGAAACAAGGTCAATCAGCAGCGATCTCACCGCTTTATGAGCTGATTATTCCATTGACTGTGCACCAGGCGGGCCGCCTCGACATTCAGATTATTTACACCGTCAATGCGGTCCAATGGCAGCCAGTGTATGAGCTTCGCTTGGCCGCCGCTGACACCTCACTGACTATCAATGGCCTAGCTGAAATTCAGCAGAACACAGGAGAAGACTGGCATCAGGTGGCCCTGAAGGTCTCTACGGCCACTGCCGAGACGACTCTGAGTGTGCCGGATATCGATCGCCTGCCGGCCCCGGCGCCGTTACCGCCCCCCTTTAAAGACAAAGCACCTGGCGCCGCCGCGACCGATTCGCCTGCTGAAGTGAAATCGCGGAGCCCGGTACTGGAGGATACCTATCGCATGCTGGGGGCTTTGCCAGGGAGTACGATTCCGTATGCCCAGCCAGAAGCGCCGGGGACGAATCAGGCACGAGAACAGTTGGCGATTGCCCGCGTGGAGTTTACGGCTCCGCGGCCAGCGATGGTGCCCAGTGATGGCCAGGCCCACCCAGTCGCCATCCGTCAGCTAGAACTGAGCAGTCAGCTGACCTATGTGGTTTTGCCGCAACGGAACTGTGTCCCCTATCTGTGTACGACGCTCATCAACGCGGCCCCTGAGCCGCTATTGCCGGGGCCGGCTCATGTGTTTCGAGCGGGTCGCTATTGGGGTGAGCAATCGTTGGACTATGTCGCTCCTGGCGATGCTTTTCAGCTCAGTTTGGGGCTCGATGAGCGAGTAACAGTGAATCGTCAGGTGTGGTCTCCCGAGCCTGCGGCAGAGACGGCGAGCCGTCAACACCGGGGCTATGAACTGACCATTCAAAATCCGTTTTCATCGCCGATTGATGTCCGGGTGATCGAACAGCTGCCCGTGCCTCAGAACGCGGCGATCGCGCCCCGTCTGATCACTGCCGAACCGGCCACAACCCTGACCAAAACCGGCCAGTGTCACTGGTCCTTGCGACTCGCAGCTCAGGCCCAGGGCCGTATTCGCTATCAATATGAAGTCGGCCCGTCAGTGCCGATAGGCAATACCGAGTCCTCCTGATAAAGGCTGGAGAAGTGCCGGTTGGGGCAGCGGTTGTCCCTGCTCTGAGTCAAACCTGAACGGCCATCTCATGGCAGAATTCGGAAGGCAAAATACCCTGCGGGAAGGACAAGGGCAAGGGCAGGCCTGACAGCCTATCGAATTCTGCCATGAGATG
>CALCPB010000191.1 GCA_937897665.1 uncultured Halomicronema sp.
TGCACGTGCGCGGCCTGCAGGCGATGGGGGCGGATGTCCAAATCGAGCACGGCACTGTCCATGCCTGTATCCCCGGTATTCGAGGGCGTCTGAAAGGAGCGAAAATTTACCTCGATTATCCGAGCGTCGGCGCAACCGAAACCCTCATGATGGCCGCAACGCTGGCCGATGGTGAGACGGTCATTGATAATGCCGCCCAAGAGCCAGAAGTGGCTGATTTGGCTAACTTTTGCCGGGCTATGGGAGCCCGTATTCGCGGGGTGGGCACTAAGACTTTGACGATTTCTGGGGTGCCCAGTCTGCACAGCACCGACTATGCGATCGTGCCCGATCGCATCGAAGCGGGGACTTTTTTGATCGCTGGAGCGATTACCCACTCGGAAATTTCACTGTCTCCGGTGGTGCCCGAGCATTTAGGGGCGGTGATCGCTAAACTGCGCGAGGCTGGGTCGGATGTGGTCTCTGAATCCCATAACCGGATTAAGCTGATCCCCGGTGACGAGATTTTACCGACGAATATTCAAACCCTGCCATATCCTGGTTTTCCGACCGATATGCAGGCTCAGTTTATGGCCTTGATGACCTTGAGTAGCGGCAATAGCATGGTTACCGAAACGGTCTTTGAAAACCGTCTGCGCCATGTGGCTGAGTTTGGTCGCATGGGCGCTAACATTCGAGTCACGGGCAATTGTGCCGTGATTCAAGGTGTACCCATGCTATCGGGGGCACCGGTGATGGCGACTGACCTACGCGCTTCTGCTGCTTTAGTATTGGCCGGTCTTGGTGCCCAGGGTAAAACCATCATGAGTGGCATCCACCACCTTGATCGCGGCTATGAGCAACTAGAGCGTAAGCTCACCCAAATTGGGGCCCACATTACCCGTCTTGAGGGCGTCGACGCCCAAGCTGCAGTTGAGATCGACGGTGCGGCGGCCACGGTGCAGCAGCGCCAAGGTTAATCAAGAGCGCCGTGATGGCGGCCACCAGGCTGGGACAATGCCATGGTGAGATTGGCGTTGGGATGCCGTGGTGAGTTGGGAATTGAGCTGGTGATTCTCGTCACACGATAAGCAGCTGTTGCGATGGTGATGCCGCGTTCCCTAGTGGAATGAGATAGATTCAAGAGGCCTCTCTTGCTAGCCATCCTTCCTTTCAACCTATGGAATCCACCACCCAAAAGCAGATTTTATCTGGCCTGCAGGCTGATCATTTTCGTCATCCGCTTGACTTAGAAGCGACCGCTGCCTTGCGCCAGCTACCGGGCTTAGACGTATTAATTCGGGCCACTTTAGGCCCCGTGGCAGAGCAAGTGCTTTATCTCGACAACATTTCGTCGAGCGTGTTGGTGAGTAAGCGACAGCTGCCTGAGCTGCATGATTCACTGCTCGAAGCCTGCCAAGTGCTAGACCTAGCGCCGCCCCAGCTCTATGTGCGGCAGCATCCTGTGCCCAATGCCTATACCTTTGCCATGCGGGGTAAGCAGCCCTTTATTGTGGTGCACACGTCACTGATTGATCTGCTGACACCCGCTGAAGTGCAAGCGGTGATTGGGCACGAACTCGGCCACTTGAAGTGCGACCACAGCGTGTATCTGACCTTGGCGAATCTCTTGACGTTGGCTGCCAGTCAGCTGCCTTTCGCGGAGCTGTGGGTGCCGACCTTGCAGACCCAAATTATGGAATGGGTGCGATGTGCTGAATTTACGTGCGATCGCGCGGCATTGCTGGTGGTGCAAGAAGCGAAAACCATTGCCGCTCTGCTGATGAAGTTGTCTGGTGGGTCTCCAACCCTATCAGCCCAGCTTAATGATGAGGCGTTTCTCGATCAGGCGCGGGCCTACGACGCAGCGGTGGACTCTGAATTGGGTGAGTTAGTTAAGCAAGTCCGTTCTCAAGAGTTGACGCACCCATTGCCAGTTTTGAGAGCCCGCGAGATTGACCGCTGGTCGAGTAGCCCCGAGTATCAGTCATTGCTAAATCGAGACGCCACCCAGTACAATAAAGAAATGTCATCTCAGGGCGGATGGCGGAATTGGTAGACGCACCACACTCAAAATGTGGCGACTTCGGTTGTGAGAGTTCGAGTCTCTCTCCGCCCATGATTCATTTCTAAGGTGAGCGCTATGGCAACCCTAAAACGGTGGGAATCGCCTCGCAAATCTGGCCGCAACGATAAAGGTCGCGGCGGCACTGCCAGGCAACGACAATTGAGAAAACGTAATCAGCGTCTTCGTCAAAGCTTGAAGAAGACTCAGGATAAAAAAAGAGAGGTCATTGACCTCTCTTTTTTTTGCTCAATAGCTGTTTTAGGGAGTTAGCGCGAGTGATCGCTGATGTCGTCTTGCTACGATGCCGGGTGAAACGAGCTATCACTGCTGATGATACTCCTGGCCCATCTCCTGACAGAAGCCAAATGCGATAAAACGTTGCGCTGTCTGCGCTGGCCTGAAGGTACCGTTCAGTGCCTGCATGATAAGAGCAAAGCGGTGGTCAAACGAGGCAAAGACGACAAGCATCCACATCACCAAAGATACAACTGCAAAGCCTGCAAGCACGAGTTCGATGATTTAACGGGGACGGTATTGATGGGCTATCACCAACCGCTGCGGGTCTGGATTGGTTGTCTGGATCTGTTTGGATCTGATGGGACTGAATCTCTCGAATCAGCAGCTTGCCCAAGCACTGGACTTACACAAAGACGATGACCCCGCAATTGTGCCAAGCGATGGTTGACAAGAAACCCGGGCGTTGCTGATTTAAAGCATGAACCAACAGCGGAAAGGCATAAATTCTCATTTGCCGCTCTACAAATTCATATCGCTATTC
>CALCPB010000192.1 GCA_937897665.1 uncultured Halomicronema sp.
CCGTAGCACCTTCCGAGGGAGGGTTCAAATAGTGAGTTACTCATATGTCCACAGCATAGGCGGTCATTTGGGCCTTTGGGTAAACCTTCCGCAAACTTACGGAGACTATCTGTAAAGTTCAGAAGAAGTTCGGCGATCTCCCCCTCAATCCACTGACTCAGCGCTGCAGATTCGAGCGGCGGCAATACAGTCAGCCATCGTGGCGTCGGTTTTGATCGCTTGCGGCTCAAAATGGGTGCGGCTCACGCGGAATCCGCGATCGCGGAGTACCCGCATGAGGTGCTCACGTTTTGGAATATCCATCTGCCCGTGACGACCCACCTCGGGCAGCGTGAAATAGTAGGGCGGCAAATCAGCCTCAGCCTGCATGAGCGCGATTAAATCCTGCTGCTGGGGCCACTCCCACTTCTGGGCTTGGTGCGCCATCGCCGTTAAAAATGTGCGATCGTGCAGGGGCCCTAGCCATAAAGGGCCGCTCACCACTAGGGGAATGGGTGGGTCCGACAGCGCCTCAGGACAAATCGCTCGACCCAACT
This sequence comes from uncultured Halomicronema sp., assembly GCA_937897665.1. Taxonomy (GTDB): domain Bacteria; phylum Cyanobacteriota; class Cyanobacteriia; order Phormidesmidales; family Phormidesmidaceae; genus Halomicronema. The sequence continues at coordinate 537 of CALCPB010000192.1, forward strand.
GCCGCCACGACAGAGTCTGATAATGACCGCAGTGATGGCAGTAGCCCAAAAACCCATACTGGTTACCCCGCCAAGGTTCGGCGTTGGTCAGACGCACCATCACCCGGTGGACATGGCCGTTATAGAACGAAAACTGTGGCTGTATGGCAAAGCCCTGTGCGGCGGCCTGCTGCATCAGGCTGCCGATGAGTAACCGCCCGCCTTGTTCATGCCCTGCCGGGTGCGGGCGGGCATAGGCGCCGTATACTTGTACGCTGTGTTCGGGATTATGGCCACCGGTGGTGCGGGTATCGGTGCTGGTGAGATATAGCAAGCCCCCGATGCGAGTCGCCCACAGCGCGGTTGAGAGGTAGGGAGCCCCGCTACCAAAGCAATCCACATCGACCAAATCGTAAAAATCTCGTTGCTGATAACAGCTAAAGAACACCTCGTTCGCGTCTTGGCCGGTGATGCGATAGGTCGAAGGGGGCAATCCCCGCGCCAGATTTTGTGTGAGCAGCAGTTGCAGATCAGGATTCGCCTCGTTGGCCCAAACCCAATCCGCTTGGGCCTCTAGGCCATAGCGCAGCGATCGCACGCCACAGCCCGTCATGGCGTCTAAGACTCGCAGTGCACCGCGCTGTTGGCGATAGACCGCTGCTGCTAACAGGGCCAGGTCACGCCCCATTTGACTTTGTGTTCGATAAAACGCAGTGCCGACGGCAAATTCAGCCCGACCTTCGCGGTGCCAGTGGGTCGCTTGCGATTCAGTCATCCACGGGTTGCCATCGCCTGAGCGATCGCCGCTTCTAACTGGGGCTGAGCTAACTCCGTCAGCACAAAGACCTCTTGGGCCGATTTGCCTTTACGAGCAATCAGCTTGAAGCCACCGCGAATGGGCACGGAGACTTTTAAGCGCAGATGCGGAGCATGACTGCGAACGGTGGACAGTCGCCCCGGCGTCACCGTCCGCACCGGTAGCGCCTGCGCCAGCAGCGTTTCTAAAACTGGAATCAGTCCCGGAATGTGAGTGGAATGATTCCACACTAAGCGCCCTGGCGTTGGCTTACCCACTATCGACCTTGCTGATTGAATGCGTTATGGACGGCCCAGGCGCTACCGACAGATGGGAAGCAGCGGCCAGCGATCGCGGCTATGCCTGCTCTAAGGGAGCCATCGTTAACCCGGCCCGACTGAGCTGACTGTGATAAAGTTCGGCTTGCTCTAACGGCCCAGTCCACACGACCGCCTGGCCGTCGTTATGAATTTGATGGGCTAGATCCCAAGCCTGATCACCGCTCATGCCGGGAATATATTTGGTCAGACAATCAACCACGTGCTGAAACGTGTTGAAATCATCATTCAGCACAATGATCTTGTAGGTGGGATAGGGCTTTCGTACTGTCTGACGAGTCTTCTCGGGAGCGATCGCCGGCGACGAGGCCGCCATTGACACTGCTGAATTAAAGCCTGCCATTGTCACACTGTTGAACGTAATAAAAAACCATGATCTCTTTAAGCATTAGTGTATCGGATTCTTTCTAAAGCATGGAAAAGATCAGCCAAATCCTTTCACTGAGAGCGTTTCAGGTCAATGCCGCGAAACCCCAGCCCCCCACTGTCAGTATTTGAAAGAGCCAGTTCAGCGGTTGGGCGATCACCCCATCTCCAGGCTGGATGATGCCGTTTGACCGCGCCCTTGCCCCAGTCCTTCAGTGGACCGAGAGACCGTCGCTTATCTAGCAGCCTCAACCATTCCGCGTGACATCACAGCTGTTAAAGCCAAATCAGCGCCGGTTCAAGAAACAGGGATGAACCGAAGGAGAGCCCGGGCGGAGGCATGCTCAGGAACCTACCATCAAAGGCTCGGTTGACTTATTTTGCCCCGGTGAGCACGGCTGTCTGAGCGGCATTGGCCTCAGCCGTCTGCGTCAGCTGGCTAAGAATCGCCGACACATTAGACCGTGCATCGCCAAACAGCATCGATACATTGGGTTTATAGAACAGGGGATTTGCGACCCCCGCATAGCCTGCAGATAGGCTGCGCTTGAGCACCACCACATGCCGCGCCTGCCAGACTTCCAAGACCGGCATCCCGGCCATCGGGCTGTCGGGATCTTCCAACGCGCTGGGGTTGACCGTATCATTCGCCCCAATCACCAGCACAACATCTGTGGATGAGAGATCGTCGTTAATTTCGTCCATCTCTAACACGATGTCGTAGGGCACGTTAGCCTCGGCCAACAGCACATTCATGTGACCCGGCAGGCGCCCCGCAACCGGGTGAATGCCAAACCGCACTTGCGCCCC
>CALCPB010000193.1 GCA_937897665.1 uncultured Halomicronema sp.
GCGCGGGGCAGAGGATTGGGCACTTTTTTTCGCCGTCGCCGTGCGCGATCGCCCGCGCAGCGCCCCCACTTTGGCGGCTTCAGCGGGGGGAGCGACCTGCTCCACCAGCGTATTCCACTCGCCACAGACAGCGCATTTGCCGAAATATTGCGACGACTCAGCACCGCAGCTGTTGCACACATAAATTGAGCGGTTTTTTGCCATAGCCCACGCCTCTGACCATCTGGGGGCTGTTGATATCGCCAGCAAGCGATCGCTTCAAGCAGTTAAATACTTTTGTACCATTTTTGTGATCACTCTGACGCCCTGAAATGGCCAGTCAACAGGCTGAGTCATTGCCTCAAAAGCGCCTCAGCAAAATCGACGGTTCCACTTTAGGACGATAAAACCTATCGCAACTCAGGGTAAAGTAGAGAAGCTATGTGAAAAACTGTAAACACTTTTTCTCAGGTCGCCACTGTGGATGTTAACGCTCCTCGCAAAATTCGCCGATCTTCTTTAGGCTACTTTCTCAAGACCTTAGTGGACGATAGCCTGACCGTTTTTTGGGGAGACTGGCTCGACTTGCGAGTCCGCATTCCTCAAGTCGCAGCTTCTGGGCTAGTGTCACCGCTCATCTACATTCTGGCGTTTGGCCTGGGTCTGGGCAGTTCGCTCGATCAAGTGAGCCAACCCACCGCCGGCGACAACTATCTGGAGTTTATTCTGCCGGGCATGGTAGCGCTTTCTTCGATGGTGATTAGCTTTGGCGGCACCACCTTTTCAATTTGTGGCGATCGCCTCTTCACCAAAACCTTTGAGGAAATGCTGCTCTATCCGGTTCATCCTCTAGCACTGTACCTGGGCAAAATGCTGGCAGGCATCGTGCGGGGCATGATGACGGCGGCTTCGGTGATTTTGGTTGCGGTTTTGTTTACAGGTCAGTTCTGGAGCTTTTTAAACCCGCTCTTTCTCAGCTTGCTGGTACTCAACTCAGCCGTGTTTGCAGGTTTAGGCGTGATTGTTGGTTTGAACGTCAAATCTCTCGAAAGTGTCGGCCTGTTCAATAATTTTTTGATCGTGCCGATGTCATTTCTCGGCGGCACCTTCTTTGACCCGAGCACTCTACCGGTCGTGCTTAAAGGGATTGTCTATCTGTTGCCGCTTACCTATACCACCATTGGCCTGCGGGCTGCTGCCTACCAGCCGCTGTCAGAGTTTCCCTGGTATAGCTTGCCGATGTTGGGTGGGTTTGCGATCGCCCTGGCCTACGCCGGAGCCTATCAATTTTCCCACCAGCAGGATTAGCCATTAGATCACCGGCGTTTCTTCTGCGTTGGGCTCAGGTTCAGGCTCATCAAAATCGGGGCAGAGGGGCGATCGCTCAGTGGGAAGCGGGAGCAACGTTAGCGTCTCCGGTTCACCATTGACCGCTACACTGAGCTGATACAGCTGCCAAGCACCCTGTTCGTTTTGCGCCTCGGCATAGACACTGCCGCGGAGATCGTCACCAGACACGTTAAATCGAATACACACCTGCCCGGCCCCATCAGCCGGGTAGGTTTCTTGGACTTTTGACGTCCAACCCGTCTCGACCGGACTGCCCAACGCCTCAGCCACTGCATCGCTGGACTCGACTTCAGTCGATGCCAATTGATACACCTGATAAGAGCCGGTGGATTTGTAGAGGCGCTGCACCGAACTGCCTAAACCAAACAGCACCGACAAAACTACTATCAGTGGCAAACAGACGCAGCCGCAGCCCAGCGCCACCACCGGAATGATCCACTTCCTGTCACCATCGCTGGCAGCATCCTCTTCGAGCGGCGTAAAACCGGGGTCAATCGGGGGCTTACCGGGTGCGTCAAAGTTCGACTCTTCTGACATGGGGGCAGCGGCACTGGCATTGTCTGCATCTTACTCGCGCTCGCCCGCCCCACGAGACCCCTTACAGAAATCGTTGCGTCCAAGTCGATCGCCCACTAGCGATCGCTGCCACGCTGCTCACCCACTACCCGCCACTCTCCACTACGGCGTCACTCATCACCGCCATCCGCCGACAACAATCGCAGCCGCACCATGTGGGATAGCGGACTTTCCGGATCGCCCAGCTGCACTTCTAGGGTTTGACTCGTCAGAGGCTCTAAATGGCTCAGCAAATTGCGCAGCTGCGGCGTACTCGAACCGCTATCGACAAAGACCCGTTCTGATAGCTTGTTCATCTGAGTCCAAGCGTTGTAAAGTTTAGCGGTGGCCTGCTCTAGCTGCGCCGCTTGTTTCACCAGATCCGCCGTTGCATTGAGACAGCCAATTCGCAACGCCTCTTCGAGGGCCTGTTCCAAATCGAGATTTTCGCTGTCGAGCGCCTGCACCTGTACCGCCGCTTCTAAATATTTAGCCAGATAGCGAGCCTCAGCCGTCACCTGCTTCAGCGTATCAATATCAGGGTTGAGCATCACCTCAGTTCTGAGCGTCTCCCGATGGGGAACGGGTAGTTTTTCCATCTCCTTAACCAGAGGCGCGAGATAGCGGGTAGGAATGGTATTGTTCGCAGCTTTTTCCTTCAGTTCAGCAGGCAGTAAATCGGAGGTCATGGCAGTCCACTCATCCGAGATTTGCCGCACTTCACGACGCGTAATCTGCTCGCCGCGCTGGGCGGCATCACTCACC
>CALCPB010000194.1 GCA_937897665.1 uncultured Halomicronema sp.
TGTGTCTGGCATGGGCACTCCGGCCGACTATGCCAGCGCTGGTTATTAGCTGTTTTGGTCGGTTTCCCGGGTGGAACTGCTTTGTGCCGCCGTCATTTTGGCCGGGGTGCTGGCCCTCCGTCACCGCCTAGGCGAGTTTGAAGTGTCTCACAGCGGTAGCCGCTGTCGCTGGACGCTGCTCCTCGCGGTGAGCCTGCTGAGCTTAGCCCTGATTGACACCTATGTGCTGGTCCCGCAAATGAGCGCGATGGCCTTTGCGCTAGAGTCGGCAACGCCGTCGGCGATGACACCAGTCATGACGGGCCTGCATAGCGCCTACTGGCTGCTAGAGGCGTTGAAACTGGCTAGCCTGGGGGGACTAGCGACGCTCTGCTTTAAAGACCTGCAGGCGATCGCCGCCTCCTCTGCTTCAACGGACGTGCTGGCTTGATTTCTGAGCTTGAGGGGGCTCTTCTAGTTCGTCTCAAGCCAATCAGCCGTTTCATCTCGATTCTCTGAAGCAAAGACAACAAATTTGCCCCTTGGCCTCTGGACTCATCTAAGTCACCAAGCGGGCACTGGGAGTCCGAATGCTTGAGCATGAGGATGAATCTCGACAAAGCGGCTGGTCTTGTTAAACAAGGCCAGCTTTTTTGCGCGAAAAACTTTGAAACTCGGTGCTCAGATTGATGTCATGTTGCCTGAGCTGACTTATCATTAGCCATCGGCTTTGCAGGATACGGATGAGCTAAGCGGAGGAACTTAATAAATGAAATTGTCACGAGCCATCATCGCCTTTCTGGGTGCGACTGCGATTGTGGGAGCACCGCCCTTCTACGGCTGGGCTCAAGAAGAGCCCGAAACAACTGAAGAAGCGACCCCAGCTGAAGCCGATTTGCCGTCGCCGGTGGAGTTTTACACCAACGGCGTATCGCTGTTTGAGAATGAAGAGTACACAGCGGCGATTACGGCCTTTGATGAAGCGATTCGCCTGCGCCCTGATTACGCCGACGCTTACATGTATCGCGGTGCTGCTTACAAAGCGCTAGGCGACCTAGATGATGCCATCAGTGACTTTAATGCAGCCATCGAACTCAATCCGCAGTTAGGCCGAGCCTATTTGCTGCGGGCCGAGGTGCACTATGAATTGGGCAATGCTCAGCAGGCCCTCAGTGACGCCCAACTGGCACTAGCCCTCGACCCGACGCTAGGAGATGCTCGACTGTATCAAGGGCTGGTGGCCTTGCAAGATGGCGACAGCTTTACCGCCATTAGCGAATTTACGGCGGCGATCGAGCAAGATCCTGAGCAGCTAGCCGCCTATTTGTTGCGGGGCTTTGCCCACGATCAAGAAGAAAATTATTTTGCCGCGATCGCCGACTTCACCTACGTGCTTGATCGCGAAACCGAGAACACGATCGCCTACATTGGCCGGGGCGCGGCCTATTACCACCAAGGGGAGCTGAGTGAAGCCGAAGCTGATCTCAGCCGGGCCTTAGAACTCAATGATGAGCTGCCCTACGCTTACTACAACCGCAGCTTTATCTATTCGTCGCAAAACCGCTTGGGGCCAGCCATTGACGATCTAGATACGGCGATCAACCTGCTGCCTGACTTTACCCGCGCTTACCTCAATCGCGGCTTGCTGCTGGCGCGACAAGGCAATGACGCGGCGGCGATGAGTGACCTCAACCGAGCGCTAGATCTTGACCCCGATTTGCCGGAAGCCTATCGGGGTCGGGCCGAAATTCAGCTGGGTCGAGGCCGCGAAGCCGATGCCGTCAACGACTATACCCAGGCCATCAACCTGTCGCCTGACAGTGCCGTGCTCTACAAGCTGCGCGGTGATGCCTATTTGGCTGATGGTAATACGGCGTCGGCCCTCGCCGATTACAACCAGGCGATCGCCCTCGCCCCCGACTATACCGAAGCCTATGCTGCGCGAGCAGAGGTGTATGCCGAAGTGGGAGATATTCAACGGGCCTACGACGACTATTCGCTCGTGATTTCGCTAGAGGATGATGAGGTTGACCCCGATGTGCTCTACAAGCGCGGGCTGACACGCATTCGCCTTGGTGACTCTGCGGGTGCGCGCGCTGACCTCGAAGAAGCCGCCGATCGCTACCTCGAAACGGGTCAGGCCGACGGTTATCGAGAGACGGTGATTTACCTGCGACAGCTGTAAGTTTCACCGCCATGCTGCATCTCCGTCGATGGCAATACGGGCCGGTACTGCTGCTATCTATCGTGCTGGGGCTCGGGGTGTGGCTCATTCATCCGAGCCCCGCTCAGGCCAGCGTGCATATTTATCGCGAGCGGCCCGGTCAGGTCACCGTACGATCACGGCAAAGTCTGCGTGACTATGATGATCGGGCCTGGCAGGCGATCGCCTTTAAACGCTCTCAAAATACGACCCGGCAGGGGCTTTACCTGCGCCTAGTCGGATTTCCAGACGCGGTGCAGGTACAAGGCCAGCAGCCGGTGACGCTTTTAGCCCCCACCGGTCAAAGCTGGCAGTTGCCTTGGCTGGTGGATGCCCAAACCCAGGCGCTGCCCCCCAACGTCGGCCAGTATGACTTGCGACCCTTGCTGGATGAGATTGATCGGCCATTGCCGCTAGAAATGCAGTTGCCAGTCGTGGGGGCAGCACCGATTGAACTCGCGATCGCGCCCTTTATTGTCAAAGAGTGGCTGCAGGTTGTGGCGACCGAAGCCTCACCAACGCCAGTAGGTGCGCCCCTGGGAGAATAACCCCAACATGAGCCCGACAAACTGCAGGTAGCTCAGCCCCACAAACAATGTCGGCACTTGTTGCAAAAAGCCTTTTAGATATAAAACCAGTACTAAACAGCCGACCGAGGCCCACAGCGTCGCCCCATCCAGCAGAATGTGGCGAAACCACCGCTCTAGCAAAATCACCGAGAGGGCACCAATGCCCCCCGCTGCTGTGAACTGTAGGAGCTGTTGGGTCATGCCGCCACCGACCAAGAGGTTGGTGCCTTCGGGCCAAATCCTAAACAAGCCAAACAATATCAGCAGCAAGGCGATATCGAGTGCTGTCGCCAACAAGATGGTCAATGCTGCATTCTGTAGTAAAGGGAACCAGGGCAGCGATTTGAGTCGCCTCAGGGGATCTCTCATAGGAACCCATCATCCATCGTCAATTATCTAACCCGTATGGAGCTATTCTATTTCAACACTTTTCCCGAGCTCGCAGAGATCGGCTTACCGTTGTCAGTGGTGTTGCTGTTGTTACTGCATTGTCTGATGGGGCTACTTGCCGCTCAACTGGCCTATCGTAAAGGGGCTGACCTGGGCATATGGCTGATCTGGGGCATGATTGGCGGCACCGGGGCGCTAGTGACGGCGCTGCGGCTACCCACACAGTCAGCTAAAGAATGATCCCCAAGTCGAATACCGGTGAGCAGGAGCTTGGGGCGGCTTCCCGGCCGGTTGTATCATCAATATTTCCCCTTCGCATTGATTGTATTGAGCTGTGCCTACAACGCTGACCTTACCGAGCGATCGCACCACCTTTGCCCTGGGCCACTGGCTGGGGCAGCACCTGCCAGTCGGCACCGTGTTGCTGTTAGAAGGTGACTTGGGCAGTGGCAAAACCACGCTGACCAAGGGG
>CALCPB010000195.1 GCA_937897665.1 uncultured Halomicronema sp.
TGAATTAGGGCCGCCAAAGTCGCTTGGGAAATCACGACGAAACATGGTAGGTTTAGCGATTCAGCAAGCCCAAAAAAGACATCTGCGTGGGCCTGCAGCAGCGATACTAAGGTATCTGGCGCAGGATTTTGAAGCGCGCTTTCTAAATCGGCTAGCCGTTGAGTCACCCCCATCTCAAAGATAGATTGGGTCATATCAAACCCTAGTTCGGTGGAGGTTGGCAAATAGCCATCCTGGCCAAACTGATCGCCTAAATTTTCCTGTAGCTGGGCAACGATACCAGCCATACGGTCTAAGATGCCTGACTCGTCTACCTGCGTGTTGGCAAGACGGGCGGATAGCAGCAGCTGTAAGCAGGCATAGGCCTCAAAGATGAGACCTTCTACGGCAGATGTCAGGGAAGCATCGGGCGCACACAGTGCCCTAAAAACATCTTCTAGGGAATGGGTAGTTGTTTTGATGGCATCTAACCCGACGCTGGCCGCTGCCCCTTTGAGGGTGTGGGCTATGCGCATCAGGGTGTGAACCTTTTGAACACTAAAATCCTGACGTAGGGTTTGCAGCTCACTATCTATTTGCTGAAGCAGTTCAGAGGCTTCTTGCAAAAAATATGATGGAACTTGCTGAGAGTTCGCTGGATCAAAAGTCATGATCAAGTTACAAGGAGATGGACTTTTGTTTGCATGGGTAGGCGTACTTTTTTGAGTCCTGTTGACAAAGGCGCTAAGGGACGGGCAAAAACATCCCTTAGCGCCCAGGCCCTAGACAACCTTAAATTTGTCTGTGCTTGATTGGAGCGCCTCAGCTGTCGCTAAGAGTTGATGAATAGATTGGGTCAACTCCTCTGATTGGGTGGATGTTTGATTGGCAATTTCTGTGGCTTCGGTCACAGTCACAGCCACATCTTTGAATTCAGATGCCTGTTTGTGGGTAGTTTGGGTAATACCTGCCATCAGATTACTGATTTGACTGGTGACTTTTACAATCGCCGTCAGGTTTTGGCGGGTGTCGGTGACTAGGCTAGTGCCCTCTGCCACCTGCTGAATACCCGTTTCCATCGCTGTGGAAACCTCAGCCGTACCCACTTGAATTTCTTGCACCAGCTGTTCAATCTCGGTCGCGGCTTCTGCAGACTGGCGGGCGAGGGAGCGGACTTCGTCGGCCACCACCGCAAAGCCCCGGCCATATTCGCCAGCCCGAGTAGCTTCGATGGATGCATTTAATGAAAGCAGCTGGGTTTGGGTGGTAAAGTGACCGATCAAATTAACAACTTTGGAGATCTTTTGGGAAGACTCACTCAACCGCTTAATCCGTTGGTTGGTATCAGCTACCGTAGAACGAATTGCCATAATGCCGTCGACAGTACGGTTCATGGCCGTATCACCGATTTGTACGGTTTGATTTGCCTGTTGTACAGCTGTTTCAACCTGTTGGGCATCGTTAACGACGATCTCGGTTAGGCTCATCATGGCCTGCACTCGATTGAGCGCTTGGTCTAAGGCCGTTGCCTGTTGCTGGGCCTGCTGATTCAAGGAGCTGACGGATGTTTCACTGAGCTGGGATGTCTGCCCCACCTGGGCGGCCGCTTGTTTCACCTCAAGCACAATTTTTTGTAGGCTTTGTAGGGTGTTATTATAGGCGCTCGCAATCGTACCCACTTCGGTGTCGGTCACGGGGGCACGTACGGTTAGGTCCCCATCTAAGGCCGGATATACGTCTGATAGGAGTTTGATTACTTGCTGCTGCAGCTGTTCTTTGGATTCTTTCTCCCGTACGGCAGTGGCGGCTAAGGTTACATTTTTTTCCTGTAGCTGCTCCAGGTAGTCAGCCTGCTGCAAGGCCAGATTGAGCTGGGTGCCAATCCGGTGAGCAAACTCTACTTCAGGGTCTTGCCATTCGCGAGGACCGTGGCACTGATGAATGGCGAATAGACCCCAGAGGATGTCTCCTTTGAGCAAGGGTACGACTAGACTAGCTTTTACCTGTAGCTCAGCTAGCAGTTCTCTTAAGCAGTCCGGTATGTCAAGTTCTTTGACATCATTGACCACCCAGTAGCGACCTTTTTGATAGTTTTCTGCTTGGCCTTCTGCAAAGCAGTGGTCTTGTACCCTAGTAGCCATGGCGGACCGGACCCCCGTCGCAACGTCTTCTACCACAAACTCACCGACGCTGTAGTTGGTTTCTGGGTCAAATTGGTACATGCCCACCCGATCGGCTTGTAACATTTCACGAATGTCGTGGACCACCACTTTTAGGGCGTGGGGCAGATCGGTCGCTTTGCGTAGACGGTCGATAATCTTGCTGATCAGTTGTTCCTGCTGGGTGGTTAGGGCTAGGCGTTCAAGATAATCGGCTTGTAGCATTGCCGATCCGACTTGCAAGCCAATTTGTTGCAGGGCATTAATCTCAGCTTCAGCCCACGAACGGGGCTGTCCATGGTGATAGGCACTTAGTACCCCCCAGAGCTGGCCTTTATTAAAGATGGGTACTGACATGTAGGCGTTAATGCCCAATTCTTCTAGCATTTCAATCTCTAACGGCGCATGATCGGCGGCGTAGATATTGTTGACAACTAAGCTTTCTTTGTTTTGATAGGGACCTCCCTGGGTCTCCTGCAAATTATGCTTGGGCCAAATTGCCGACAGGCTCACTTCTAGGCCTGATTTTGTTTGACTTTTGGTACTCGAATCGTAGAACAGTTCAGAGCTCCAGTCAGGATTGAAGCGATGAAATACGCCGCGATCGCGCGGGTCCAAAGAGTGGCGCCACCCAGATACGGTGTGAGAGATGCCGAATACATCGCCATGCGCAGGTTCACCGCCAAGGCCGAGGCCAACACCACCAAAACAGGCGCCTGTTCGACCATCAATTGCAAACCGGTCAGCTGTGCGGCGCCTGCGATCACGAGAAAGGAAAACGTCATGGTCTCAACCACATTGAGACCAGCCTCGGTGGCCAAGACACCAAAGAGAACGGCAAACGGGCCGACCACCAAAAGGAAAGGGGCCGCGTCTCGACAGCCCATCCAGAACGGTGATTTGGTGGTTTGCCTTGGCATCAGAAGACCTTAGAGTGCGGTAACCCTCGCTAGCCTGTCGCGCCGGGAGATGCAATTGGCCGTTGAACCCGAGATTTTGAGTTATCTTATTGCGCCAGATCCCACTGCGCCGCGCCTGACGCGGGTGGTCGAAGGCGTGGATCACGATGGCAAAGACACGCAGATCTCTGTGGTTGAAGAACGACCGCTGACGATTTTCCTGAACGGGCAAGAGATCGTCACCGCGATGACCATTGGCGACTACCCTGAATATCTGGCTGTCGGGTTTTTGCGTAATCAAGGGATGCTTGCCGATGATGAGACCGTGCAGGGCGTAGACCACGACGACGAGCTGGAAACCGTGGTCGTGCGCACCGATGGGCAGACGACCTACGAGGAAAAGCTGAAAAAGAAAACGCGCACCTCCGGCTGCGCTGTGGGCACTGTTTTTGGCGATATGATGGAAGGTTTGGAGGGTGTCACCCTTCCGGATTTGACGGTCAAAACCTCAGATCTCTATGCGCTTGCTGCGCAGATCAACCGCACCCCGTCGCATTATCTCGAGGCAGGCGCGATCCACGGGACGGTTCTATGTCAAGGCGATCGGCCGCTCGTTTACATGGAGGATGTGGGGCGGCACAACGCCGTGGATAAGATTGCGGGCTGGATGCACATGGAAGGTGCGACAGCCTCCGACAAGCTGCTCTACACCACGGGCCGGTTGACCTCGGAGATGGTGATCAAGACCGCGATGATGGGCATACCCGCACTGGCCTCCAGATCCGGGTTCACGGCTTGGGGGGTTGAGATCGCGCGCGAGGTCGGGCTGACGCTGATCGGGCGCATGCGCGGGAAGCGGTTTGTGTGCCTCGCCGGAGAGGAACGACTGACACGCGATGCCGATCCGGACGCCGTGGGCGAGGAGGATCGCAAACACCGCCGCAAAAGTGCTGAGACGGCAAGCCATGACAGCGCCTGATCGTGCGAATACGGACCGGTAGCATGAAACAGCCTTTGGGTGTGATACTGGCGGGCGGGCTTGCCACGCGGATGGGCGGTGGCGACAAAGGGCTTTTGCCGCTTGGTCAGACGACCATTCTGTCTCATGTGATAGGGCGTCTCGAGCCGCAGGTCGCGGGTATGGCTCTCAACGCGAATGGCGACCCCGCGCGTTTTTCAGAGCTTGGCATGCCGATCTTGGCAGACAGTTTGTCCGGCTTTGGCTGCGGACACGCCGTTTTTCCCCTGTGATCTTGTTCCGCGCCTGCAACTTGCCAGTGAAGGGATGGCCAATCCATTGGTCCTTGCGCGCACGCCGGACGGACGGCAACCGACCTTTGGGCTTTGGCCGGTGGCGCTGCGCGACGATCTGCGTGCGGCCTTGCAAGATGGTCTGCGCAAGGTCGTGCTCTGGACAGATCGCCACGACGGCCGTACCGCGATGTTCGATGATCCCGGTGAGCCCTTTTTTAACGTGAACACGCCCGTAGACCAGGCACGTGCAGGCACACTTTTGGTGGCCGGGACATGAGGCTTTACGGGGTTGTGGGGTGGAAGAACTCGGTCAAGTCGGGC
>CALCPB010000196.1 GCA_937897665.1 uncultured Halomicronema sp.
GCTGCGTCGAGCGGTTGAGCAGGAATCTGAGTTTGATGTCAAAGTCGAGATGATGGCAGCGTTAGAGCGGATCGAAGCTGGGGGAGACACCCAACTGCCGATGTGGATGCGGCTGACCCAGAAGGCTGATATTGAGAATTGCTCCTAATAATGCCATACTTACCCGAAGTGTTCTAAGGCAAGGGCTGAGTAGTGATGGCGAAGGTCTTGACGGGCGCTGAAGTCAATGAGGTGATGGGCGAATGTCGGGCGAATGGCGAGGTCTCAGAATATCGAGACGGCCCCGAATACTTCTGGCAAATGCCGTCGCTGTTGGGTTCGGGCTATGGGCGTCAGATTCAGTTGCGCCCTGGCCTCTGGCTCACCGTGGGGGATTATCAAAAACGTCAAGCCCACGTCTATCAGGGGCCGCATCAACCAACCATGCCCCTGACTTTGGCCTTTTATCTGTCTGGCGGGATGCGGGTGGATAACTCAGGGCTCACTACCACTCAAGAAGAAGTTGCGGGCAAGAGCTATCAATACTGTCTGCCCGATACCTAAGAAGATGAAGAAAATCCGGCGGCCCAGCACCATTGCGAGATTCGGATTCGGATTTTGCCTGAGCTGATGCCAACGTTGAGCGATCGCGTCAATGAACTACCCATCCACCTCCGGCAGGCGATCGAGCATCCAGAGCAAGCCTCCCTTTACTATCCCACGGCGATCACCCCAGCCCAGCAGCACGTCTTACAGCAAATTTTGCAGTGGCCCTATCAGGGCATCACGCGCCAGTTATATCTCGAAGGCAAAGTTCTGGAGCTGCTGGCGCTGCAGTTTGAGCAAATGCTGGCTCCGCGTGCCAGCAAAGCCCTGATTACCCGAGATATTGACCGGATTTATCAGGCCCGCGACATCTTGATTCAAAACATGACCCATCCGCCCTCTTTGTCCGAGCTGGCCAGACGGGTGCAGCTCAATGAGCGCAAGCTGAAAGAAGGGTTTCACCAGGTGTTTGACACGACCGTTTTTGGCTATCTACACAATCACCGCATGGAGCAAGCTCGATACCTGCTGCAAACCGGGCAGCTCAACATTCAAGAAACGGCCCGCTGGGTCGGGTATGCCAGTCGCAGTTCCTTTGTGGTGGCGTTTAAGAAGAAATTTCAGGCGGCGCCGAGTCAATATCTTAAAGGGGCTGGCTGAACCGGACGGTGCCAGAAAGTCCCGTCATGAAACAGAATAGTCCGGCTAGAGCACACACCTCGCTTAATCGCCGCTGACAAACCCTCTACTATTGAGAGCAATTCTTAAATAAGATGCCTTCTGACCCAACTGAGGCGCTTTAACGAATACCCCATTGGACTGACCCAGTTCCCAGACCTGGGCAGCTCTGAAAAAGTTTAGGTGTGAGGAATCATGACCATTCACATTAAGTTGGCTGGCTACAGTGCGTTAGCCAGTCTCGTTTTGGCTGGCGTTCAGTATCCCGCCGAGGCCCAAGTCTCAGATTCAGCGGCTCAGTCAGGAGACCCAGAAACTGCCTTGGCTGGGGCGATCGCGGCTGACCGCTCCGTTGCCTCAACGCTAACTCTGACGCCACTATCGCCAACTGCCCCTAAACCTGAGGCGCATCTCACCGCCAATGCTGTGCCTACTGCTGAGGCCGCCACGCCACCGCCGATGGCAGCGGAGAGGGGAGCCACTGCTCGGCGCGACTTTTACCGTGAACAGCGACCAGAGCTACCGCCCGCGGAGCCAACTGCCCAGGGGGAAACAGCCGTCATTACGGATGTGCAGATTAGTCAAACCCCCGAAGGTCTTAGCCTGGTTTTAGTCTCTGATCAGCCCCTATCGGTTGGTCCAGCCCAGATCTCGGGGAACGCCCTAGTAACCGAAATCGCCAATGCCACGTTGGCGCTGACGGATGAGGCGGCGGCTCAGCAGTTTGCCCCGGCTGAGGGCATCGCCCTGGTGCAGGTATCGACGCTGGCCAATGGCAATGTGCAGGTGGCGATTACCGGCACCGATGCGCCCCCTGAGCTGCAGGTAAGTAATGGGGTTTTTACGGTGGTGCCGGGCGTTGCAGTCACTCAAGCCGAAGACCCAGACGCCATTCAAGTGGTGGTGACGGCAGCGCGGACGGAAGAAAATATCTTAGACGTGCCGCGATCGGTGACGGTGATTGAGCGCGAACAAATCGAGCAGCAGCTTTCCCTAACGAATAACCTGGCCGATCTCTTGGGCAAGCTGGTGCCCGGCTTAGCCCCGCCGTCTTTCACGAATTCGACCTCGGAGCTGGAATTGCGGGGCCGGCCCATTGTGGTGCTGAGCGATGGCGTGCCCCAAACCCCCAATAGCAATGGCAACGCGGCGGATCTAAGAATTATCGATCCGGCTTTGGTCGAGCGCATTGAGGTGCTCCGGGGGCCGAGTGCGATTTATAGCGATGGCGGCACGGGTGGCATTATCAACATCATTACGCGAGCCCCCGCCGAAGAGACGGTGGTTTACACCTTGAGCGCTGGGGTGGATACGAGCCTGACCGACTTTGGCGGTGACAGCGTGGGCTACAACGTTCAACTGGGGGCTTCCGGCACGGACGGCCCCGTCGAAGTGCTGTTGTCGCTGTCATACGATGTGGTTAATAGTCAGTATGATGCCGACGGTGATCGCATCATCCCCACCAACGTCAGCGACACGAGTCGGTTGGGACTGCTCGCCAAGCTGGCCTACAACTTTGATGAGCAGCAGCGGGTCGGGCTCACCTACAGCTTTTATCGCGATCGCTTAGACACCGAATTTATCCCGGATGAGGGCATTACCCAGATTCCCGGCTTGCAAAAGGGGCGGGCCTTGCGGGTCGGCTCCTTTGACTATGAAGACGAGCCTCAGCAGACCAATCAGGTGGTTGACCTGACCTATCGTCATACTGACCTGTTCGGCTCCCAACTGGATGCTCAGCTCTACTATCGCGATCGCGAATTAGTGCAGCGATTTACCGATCTGCGACTGAACCCGATCAGTGCGCTGCCCCTCCTCGATCCGTTTCCCGATGTTTGGCAAACCGGGCTAGATTCTACCGAGTGGGGCGGCCGCCTGCAGGTAGATACGCCCTTGGGCAATGCGGCTAGCCTGCTGTGGGGCATCGATTATGCCAACGAACGCAATAATCGACCGCTCCGGGTGTCTGATAACGCCGCCTTTGATACCAATCAAGAACTCAACATCATTGATGACACCTTGACCCAAGGTGGGCCTTACACCCTAGAGAGTGTGGGCCTATTTACCCAAGGCCGTTGGGACATTACCGAACAGTGGCAGATTAGTGGCGGCATCCGCTACGAAAATTTTGACGTGGCGATCGACGATTATCGTCTGGCCTTTGTCACCACGCCCAATCTGCCCCGTGAACGGCAGGGCGGCGAGAATAGTTTTGATGATGTGGCCTTTAATGCCGGGCTGATTTATCGGCCAGTTCCTGAGATTGGCTTGTTTGCCAACTTTGCTCAAGGCTTTTCGATTCCCGATGTGGGGAGCGTGCTCGGGGCGGTTAACTCCACCTTTGACATCAACAGCGATTTGCTGCTCGAACCGCAAAAAGTGGATAACTACGAAGTGGGCATTCGCGCTGATTTGGGTCAAGTGCAACTGACACTGACGGGCTTTTACAACGAATCGGATCTGGGCAATAGCCTGGTCTTTGATGACAACGGTTTAGTGACGCTTGTGCGCGCCCCTCAGCGCAACTATGGGGTAGAAGCTACTGCCGACTGGCAGCCCAGCGATACCTGGCGATTGGGTGGTTTGTTTAGCTGGAACGAGGGAGAAAACGACGTGGATGACGATGACGACTTTGAACCGTTGAGTAGTCTGGATGTGCAACCTTTTAAAGTGGGGCTGTATGTGGAGAACGACACCACCCCCGGCTGGACCAATCGCCTGGAACTGCTCGGTGTGGGCGGGCGCGATCGCGCCTTTGATGACGGTGTTGATGACTTCACGGTGGATGGCTACGTCACTTTAGACTTGCTCAGCAGCCTACAAGTCGGCGATGGAAAACTGACGCTCGGCATCAGCAATTTGCTGAACAACCAGTACTTACCGGCGGCCACCCAAGTGCTGGCGTCACCGGGGGTCGAGGCGCGGCGAGCCGCGGCACCGGGCACCACCCTCAGTGTGCGCTACTCCATTGACTTTTAGCCCCATGACTCACGCCCTTTATACCCGCGCCCTAGGCTTCCTGCTGGGTCTGCTGTTGGCCAGCTGTCAGCCCCAGTCTGTGACTCCGCCCGTCATCGATCCGACGGTCCCCACCCGGTCCGTTGAGCACGTCATGGGCACCACGCAAGTGCCGCTGTCGCCGGAACGGGTCGTGGTGATTGATACGACCCCGCTAGATGCGGCCTTGGCCTTAGGGATTCTGCCGGTGGGTACCATTCGCTATGGGGCACCACCGGGATATTTGGAGGATGCGGTTCAGGACATTGAAGTCGTGGGCGAATACAATCAGCCCAATCTAGAAACGATTTTGCGGCTGGAACCGGATCTGATCCTGGGGGCCAAAAGTATCTCCGAACGGCTAAATCCGAGGCTGTCTCGAATTGCACCCACGGTGTGTATCCAAGGGTTT
>CALCPB010000197.1 GCA_937897665.1 uncultured Halomicronema sp.
ATCAAACCCCTTCCCTCTCTCTCCCCCCTCCCACCTTATCCACTTATTTTTCTCATTCCTGTGCGGGGGGCGGGTTACCAAACCTCCCCAACTGGGGGGGGCTGGGGGCCTGCCCCTAAGGGTTCGGGGCCGAGAAACTGCCGCCTCAACCACAACTGCAACACGTGCGGGAAACCTCACCTTGAATTGACGCTACCATGTCAACAAGAGGAAACAAAAGTTTACGAGAGAGCTGCTGACGATGTTGACTGACCTGACCAGTGCCACCCGCGACTATTGGCGCAAGCTCGATGCGGTTGAAGCAGCCTATCAGCGCGGTGAGCTATCGATTCAGGCGGTGGATGCTGAGGTGAAGCAGTTGATGGCTGAGCTAGGCCAAGCGCGGCGTCAGGCGTTGAGAGACTTTTGGGTCACTTTACAAGTGTTTGTGGGGCAGCAGCGCGAGGCGATCGCGGGGACGGCAGCGATTATGGTGTTGGCCTATTGCTGGATGGCCACGGTCGCTTAACCGAACCAATCCCCAGCTACTCGCCACACGCCTCACGCCCTAGGGCTCTGCCCTTCCCGTAGGGTATTCCGAATTCTTATCGCCTCTTTTCGATTTCACTCATCGGCAACAACAGCGTCTCCTCAATCTGTTGCCGGGTTGCCTTGGTCACGCAGCAGTAGCTGTCGAGCCTCTACTGCCAATCGTGACCAATATTGCGATGTTCCAACATCACAGCGCGTAACTGAGCGATCCAGTCTTCTCCCTGCTCACGCCACCACTGCCGAAAGGCATTATGGTCTTTTGAGTTAGGCAGCTGAGCCTTTAAGCCTTAATTTCGAGCTCTAATTCGACCCCCATCTCTTGGCTGCTTGTCCAGCAGCCAAGAGATGGGGGTCGACGCCAAAGCCAAGGTCAAAGTTCACTTCAAGGTCAAGGGCAAGGTCGAGGGCAAGGGAAGTCGCGAGGTTGAGGGTGCGGGCGATACCGCAAGAGAAGTCAACGGCACGGGCGCGGGAGAAATAAAGCGCACGTATTGCTAACGGTTTGTAGAAAGCCTCAACCGAGATCGTTTTTTATCCACCCAAGTTAAAAACGTCTGGAGATCGGGGTCATCAGCTACGAGCAAATCAGTCTGCTGCTGCATCAGCATCAACAAATCATCGGCTGCGGGCAACATATCCACCGTCAGCAAAAAGATTTCGTGCTAGCGCTTTTCTGTTAGGTGGATGACCAAATTCCCCAACGCCAGCGCCAGCTCAGTCGTCGGGCGGATAATCACGATGAAGAGGACTAACCCAGGTCAGCGATCGCGGTTTTCCAGAAGACTCAAGCATCCCCTTGACGCTGCAAATGCCCCGCCAACCACCGATGGTCGGCCTCAGCCAGCGCAGGGGGCGGGGGCAGTTGGGTGTAATCAATGCGCGCGTGATAACGCCCGCGATCGTAGACCCCGTCGAAAATTGGTTGCAGGGCGATCGCGATCGGGGGATCTCCGGGCTTCAGCGGCAACACAATGTCTGGCAAGGGCTGCTGCAGACCAAACCCATAGAGATCCGCTTGGGGACGGCGATCGCTGGGACTCACCAAAATGCGATAGGGCGTCGGCTCCACAGTGCCGAGCACCGGCATGGCCGCGCCCGCTCGCAACAGATCAAACTCGACCAAATGGGTCGCACTGCCCAACACCTGCGCCCGCTTCTCAACATAGCTAGTTCGCCCGCTGCCAGCTCGCTTATTTTTCGGCGACAGTAGCTCAATCGCCGTAATCACTGCCCCCGTCGCCACTTCACGAATTTCCAAATAGCGCTCAGTGATTGCTTCTGGCGCAGGCACTTCTACCGGCTGCGGTTTCACCTGAACGGCAATTGGCCCAGCGATCGCAGTCGGCAGCTGGTCTACTGCAGACGGAGCAGCCACCACATCAGGGATGCCAATGAGCACTCCGCCCGCAGAGTCATCCAGGTAGGTACGGGCTTCAACTTCAACGTAATAACCAGCAGACAAATTGGCTTCTATTGCATCCGCCAGCGCCACCATAAAGCGACTGTGAAAGGATGACCAGAAGGCTGGGTGCTCTAAGTAGGGATCCATTCCAGGCAGCGGCGAGGGCATGGCAAAGACTCTCTGGCAGATTTAGCGATCGCGATAACCCCTATTGTAATGAGCGCGATCGTGCTCCAATATCACCACCCACCCGAGATCGCCTGCGCCGCTCATTGAATTC
This sequence comes from uncultured Halomicronema sp., assembly GCA_937897665.1. Classification (GTDB taxonomy): domain Bacteria; phylum Cyanobacteriota; class Cyanobacteriia; order Phormidesmidales; family Phormidesmidaceae; genus Halomicronema. The sequence goes on from CALCPB010000197.1 coordinate 2,214, forward strand.
AGAGCTTCAAGGCATTGCTGGCAAATACGGCCTTACTCGTTTTTCCACGATTCACCCGCGACTCTCTACCCAGCCACTCCGCTAGCGGGCATTCCACTCGGCGGCAGCATCAGTCACGGCCTGATCCACCGTTTTTTGATCCAGCATCGCCGCCTGCAAATTGGTGTAGATCGCCTTTTGCAGCGTTTTGACATCCTCCATCGCCGGAATCAGCACCTCCGCATCCGCCATTTGACCCGCACTGACTGATCGCGCCAGCGTCACGGGTTCTGCATCCGCTGGGGGCTCGGTGAAATAGCTATCCGTCAGCGCCGCCGCTGTGGAAGGCAGCACGTTGGCCGCCTTCGCAAAGGACAGCTGATTGTCGTCATTGGTGACATAGAGGGCAAACTTCAGCGCCGCTTCCGGGGCATCCGTCGATCGCGGAATCACTAGATTCATCACCGCCACGTTCTTTTTGCCCGTATCACCGGTAATTTGCGCCGCGATATCCGGCGCATATTTCTCAATCGTGCTGAGAAACTCTGCCCCTGAGGCCAAAATCGCCGTTTCGCCCGCCTGATACAGCTCGACCGCGCGGCGGTGGCCCTGGGTTAGCACTTCGCGGGGCAGCAGTTCCTGCTGATACAGATCCGTCCAATATTGAAACACCGCCCGCCCCTCCGGCGTATCAAAGGCCGCATCCCCGTTTTCATCCACTAAGGGCACGCCCATTTGCACAAACGACTGCAGCACGTCGGCGGCATCTTCCGGCACAAACGAAATAAAGAAGGCGTACTTGCCCGTCGCCGCTCTGATTTTTTCCGCCGCCACGGCCAGCTCAGCATAGGTGGCAGGCGGTTCCGTCAGCCCCGCTGACTCAAACAGCGATTGGTTATACAGCGTCACCCGCGTCGTGAGATACCAGGGCAGACCAAAGCTGTCACCGTTGAGCGTGTTGGCCTGCCAGATTTTGTCGAGATACAGCGATTTATCGGCCTCGGGCACGCGATCGCCCAGCGGTAGCCAAGCTTGCTTACCGGCCAGCTGCGAGGCAAAATCTGGGTTCAGATTCACCACGTCAGGAGCCGTCCCCGCCGACACCGCCGTGAGAATTTTGCTCTGCATGTCACCCCAGGGCACATCCACCCAGCGCACCGTAATGTCAGGGTTTTCCGCTTCAAACTCGGCAATCAAAGTATTGAAGTAGTCGGTAAAATCGGGCTGCAGCTGCATCGTCCAAAACTCAATCTCTTGAGTCCCCTCAGCCCCCGCCTCGCTCGTCGGGTTGGGATTGCCACAGCTGATCAGCCAGCTCATGAGCAGGCCCAACATCATTAATAGACTGAAGCGTTTCCAAAAGCGGGAGAAATGAACCATCATGTTTTGAACAATGCGAGAGACGGTTCAAAAATCATAAAGCATGGCGTTGCGGTGAGCATTTTACAAATTGGTGAGCCGGGTCAGAATCACGCATTCCGCTCACCGACTCACCCAAGCCTCCTGCCGGTCAGACAGCTCAGTCCACCAAGCTACGAATACGGTTTTGTAGCGCTTGGCCTTTGGCAGCCGAAAAAGCCCCCGATTCACGCCAAAGCAGATCGCCTTCGGAGGTGATGAGCAGCAGCTGAATCTCATCCGGGTTGTCAATGCCCAGTCTTTGATTAAAGGCTTCGACATCAAGATAGAGCGTGATGGTGCGATCGCGAGCCGCCTCATCGGGGATGCCATCGATCATCCACTGATCAACTTGAGCCCGAAATGCGGCATTAAATTCCGGCAATGTCGGCAGTTCGTAGTACCGCACGTCAGCAAAATCGGTCTCAATGGCTTCTAACAGCGGCACCCAGGTGTAGACGTCAGACTGTTGAGGCTGGTCGTAGACCAAAATCACGACACTGTAGGGAGTGGTTAGATCACTCGGCAAAAAGAACTGATCCCCCAAAAGATTGAAGCCTGACACGACAGGGAAATCACCGCCAGCTGCCGAGGCAGCGACCAATAAACCGGCTTGGTTTTGCGAGCTAGGCGATAGATACCAAGCCGTGCGTTTGAGCATCTCCGCCAACCCCAGATAGCGAGCAACACCAACGAACAGGACGCCCCCGATCAACACAGCGAGCCATCTCTGCTTGAGTTTTGAGCCAGCCAGCCTGGCTGGCCAATGGCGCATATTTACTTTCATGGTTCTGCCCTCCAAAAAGGCTGATGTGAGAAGCGACGCTTAGCCAACAAACAAATTTGTTGGTTTTAAAACAATGTTTTGCTCGATTTCTTGGCCACCAACTTCTGACAGATCATACATAGGGAGCGGTCAACATCACCGTCAACGTTGATGAACTAGCCCTAAGCTTTGAGGCCGCGAATGAATACCTCGATAATTTGGTTGGCAATCGACTGACGGCTGAGGTCAAGATACTGGTCGGGGATGGCATGGATGGCTTCGAGGGAGGCAAACAGCGAACCCGCCATGTAGCCTAGACTCTCGTGCTGAATTTCACCTCGCTGCTGAGCCGCTTCGAGCACAGTCACGATGGGAAACAGCGTTGCTTCAAAAGCCAGATTGGAAATGATGTCGGCGGCTTCTGCCTTAATAGCGGTTAGATCGCTGTTATGCAGGCGAATAACATTGACCGGGGTGTGAGCAATGACCCACGCGCCGACCGACTGTAACTGGCTCTCTAAATTTTCCTGAGGCTGCTGGATAGCAGCGTGCATGCCCGCCTGATAGCGCTGCAGGTGCCTGGTCATCACCTCAACATACAGCGAGGGTTTACCCCCTGGCACATGGTGGTAGAGCGAGGCATGGTGAATGCCTGCAGCCTTAGCAATATCTTTGATGATGACGGCTTCGTAACCGCGTTTAACAAAAAGTTCCTCCGCTGCGTTTAACACTCGTTCTCGTGAGTCTGAACTCAAGCCAACCTCATCAACCAACATGTTTGTTGAATTCTATCTTTCTAATATCCGAGCTGTCAAGCGGCTGTTTTATCCAGCCGCTGGCGTAGGCGTTCATTGAGTTTGTTGGTTGATGGGGAAATGAAGAGAGCGTTGGGTTGGAACCTAAAGCAAAACCTGAACCTGGCTCGCACAGGCGATCGCTCTTTCCTTGGCTTGCTCCACCGTATCGCCGACGGCGAGCGCTACCCCCATGCGCCGATTCGGACGGCAGCGGGGTTTACCAAACAATCGCAGCTTGCTGGTGGGCACCGTCAGCGCGTCGGCCACCCCGGCATAGCGCGGCTGCTCGCTCTCGCCCGTCGCCAAAATCACCGCAGAAGCGCCCGGCTGCAGCAGGGTAATGTCGCCGATGGGTAGGCCCGCGATCGCTCGCACATGCAGCTCAAACTCCGACATATTTTGACTGACCATTGTCACCATGCCAGTGTCGTGGGGGCGCGGGCTGACTTCGCTGAAATAGACCTTCTGCGGTGTCTCAGGCGGCCCCGCGATAAACAGTTCAACCCCAAACAGGCCCCAGCCCCCCAGCGCCGCCGTCACCTCACCGGCCAGCCGCTGGCATTCGGCTAAAGTGTCAGGATGCAGCGCACAGGGCTGCCAAGATTCGCGGTAGTCGCCATCTTCCTGACGATGGCCAATCGGCGGACAAAAGAAAGTACCATCTTGAGCGCGCACCGTGAGCAGCGTAATCTCGGTATCAAAGTCGATAAAGCCTTCCACAATGACGCGCTCCGCCTGGCCGCGACCAGCGCTGTAGGCATAGTCCCAGGCGGCGTCAATGGCTTCGGGCGATCGCACCAGGCTTTGCCCCTTGCCCGAGGAACTCATAATCGGCTTCACCACGCAGGGCAGACCAATTTTGGCCACTGCCGCCCGGTACTCAGCCAAATTGCCCGCAAACTGGTAAGGCGACGTCGGCAACTGCAGCGTTTCCGCCGCTAATCGGCGAATGCCTTCGCGATTCATCGTCAGGCGAGTCGCCTGAGCAGTGGGAATTACCATCCAACCTTCGGCTTCTAAGGCCACCAGAGTATCGGTGGCGATCGCCTCAACTTCCGGCACGATCAGATGGGGCTGCGCTTGCTCAATCACCTGCCGCACCTGGTGGCCATCGAGCATGTTGATCACGCAGGCATGATGAGCCACTTGCATGGCCGGCGCGTTAGCATAGGCATCCACCGCGATTACTTCCAGGCCGAGGCGCAGCGCCTCGATCGCGACTTCCCGACCTAACTCACCCGACCCTAAGAGCAGCAAGCGCTTGGCATCGGCAAGCAACGGTGTTCCCCAGGCGAGCAAATCCGGTTGAGCAGCGGTTTGAGTCATAACGTCATACCAAATGAGGGCAAATCCAAAGTTTTTTTAGGATTTTTCTTATATTAGTTGGTTCACTTTTCTGAATTGTGTGTAACATCTCAGGTGAATCCATCAGTCTGTTCGTAATTACGGGCAAGTGATTGGCAGAAAAAGCGCAGTTTACTGACCGACCAAAAGACTCGACTTCTGGCGGCAGGTGCTGTTAGCAATTTCTGGATCAGGTGCAGGGTCTCTATTCACTTTGGGCGTGGATAGATCAAATAAAGTCGATGCGATGATCTGCAGGAAAGATCGCGCTTTGTTGTCATATAAAAATGAGCGATCGCGTTGGGATTATCAGGTCAGGTAGTGCGTAGTGTCAAACCGCGATCACGGCGAGGAAAAATCAACTTCCTTAAGGTTTGTATCTTGTTAGCCGCTGTGGTAATTCTGACTTAAATTGTGTACCATACGTCAGCACAATTTTTGCAAGGCTCTAGGTTTAAGCAAAGTCTTAATGGAGCAGTGCTAGACATTCGTTCTTGCTAACGAAAGGTTTAAACGGAGACGGCGGTGAACATCATTCAGTCCCTATTTTCATCTAAGCGACAGAGTGTCGGCATCGAGCTGACACCTGAGCGGGTCAATATCGCTCAGGTGCGAAAACAGGGGCAAAAGCTCAAGCTTGAGACGAGATCCTCGGTTGAATTACCGGAAGGAGCCTTTCAAGAAGGTCAAATATTAGACTCTCCAGCGGTAGCAGAAGCCATTCGAGATGGCTTGGCTGACAGTCGCATTAAAGTGAAATATGCGGCCACGGGTATTCCAGGTCGGGCTATTACGCGAGTGATTCCCGTGCCCTCTGAGCTCGATGAAAACGAACTGAGGGAGATGGTCTTAAACCAAGAAGCCAGCCTTTATCTGCCATTTCCTAGAGAAGAAGCCGATGTCGATTATCAGAAGCTCGGCTTTTTTGTCGATGAGGATGGCATCGAGAAAGTTCAAGTTCTCTTGGTGGCGGTCCGGAAGGAAATTACTGACTCCTACATTGATACCTTTCAACAGGCGGGTATTAATTTAGCGGTTTTAGAAACCACCAGTTTTGCCTTGATTAGAACCATTCGAGATCAGCTCCGGCAGTTCACCCCTCTAGAGGCCGCTGCGATCGTCGATATCGGATTTGAAAGCACCGAAATTTCCATCGTCGTCGATGGCATTCCTCATTTTTCTCGCTCGGTTCCCATTGGCACCTTTCAGATTCAAGGGTCTTTGAGTAGAGCCATGAACCTACCCCCATCACGCAATACGGATCTGCTGCGCGGCATGACCGTGCCCACGACCCCAATGGATACGGTCGGCTCGCCGCAGCCGATTACTGGCGGGTCTTCCAATCCGGGCACGGCAGCCATGCTGCGGATTTTGGGTGAGCTATCAGACGAGCTCAGGCGGTCGATTGACTTTTATCTGAACCAGGCCGAAGACATGGAAGTCGCCCAACTGTTGTTGGCTGGGCCAGGAGCCGCCATTGGCCAGCTCGATGAGTTTTTTGCTCAGCGGTTGAGCCTACCGGCCAGTCAAGTTGACCCCGTCGCGGCCCTGTCTTTGGAAGCCGCTGATGAGATCGATCTCGAGGATCGACCGGGGCTCGCAACGGTAATTGGTCTTGGGCTGAGGGAGGTTTAATCGATGTACGGTTTAGATGTCAACTTTTTAAAGGATCGCGAGATTCGTCCCGTTGAGGTCGGTAGCGCGCCACGGGCCGCCGCTGCCCCCACCGGCAGTCGGACGCCTCTGTTTTTGGGGTTATTAGCAGCGGTAGCAGCCCTGGGCTTAGTGGGTGGCTATTGGCTATTGCTGCAAAATCGGATGCAGCGACTCGAAGCGCGGGAAGCAGAACTGGATTCAGAAATTGCGGAAATTCAAAGTCAGCTACAGCAAATTGAGACGGTGCAGGCGCAAATTGAATTGGTGAAGCAAGAGAACCAGGCTTTCGTCAATGTGTTTAACCAGATTCGCCCCTGGTCAGCCTTCTTAAAAGAGCTCCGCGATCGCACTCCGGCTCGCATTCAAGTCGTCTCAGTGCCCCAGACCGCAGGCACTCCAATTCCTACTGGAGTCGAAGGCGAAGAAGCGGTACCGCCGGTCGCCGGGGGCGTCAACATGGTCGGGGTCGCCTGTTCCTTTGATGATGTCAACGATTTTATGTTGACCATGCAGCGATCGCCACTCCTGGATGCCACCAGCGTGGCGATCGACGTTTCGCAAAAGCGTGATGAGCTACTTGATCCGGCGGTAGATGGCGTTTGCCCCGACTCGCCCCCCAATCGCCCCGAAGTGCTGGTTGACTTTACCATCGGCGGCAATTTTTCGGACGTGCCTGCCGCTGACTTGTTAGACATCTTGGAGCGCCAAGGTGCCGTTGGCCTGGCTACCCGGATTCGAGCCCTTAGAGATTCAGGAGTAATCGAGACACCATGACGTTTACTGATGATTTTGTCCCCGTTGAGGACGATACTCTAAGCCAGCCGGAATATCCGACGGCCTTCGGCATTCCGCTCTCGCCCAAAGTGCAAGGCATTGCCCTCGCAGTGCTGGGCATCGGCGGCGCGATCTTCTTGTTTGCCCGCATCGTCAGCCCGGTGCAAGACGACATTACCGCCATCAACCTGCGGATTGACGAAAAGGAAAACACCCTGGCCAACGAGGCGGAGAGTCTGCGGCGGATTGAAGAGGTGCAGGCCGAGCTGGATCGCGTGCTGACCCAGCGAGAAGGCATTTATAGCCTGTTGGGCGACCCCAATAGCCTCGATACCCTCCTGCTCGACACAAACCAGCAAATTGAGAACAGTAATGCCTCCATTGCCGGGGCGATCGCCGGTGACCTGACCCAAGCACAAGCCGCGACCCTAACCTCCATCGGCTTGACGCAGC
>CALCPB010000198.1 GCA_937897665.1 uncultured Halomicronema sp.
TGATCAGACGGCGGCTTGCTGTAGCAGGTTGCCATGGCAGCAGACCCGATTGGTAACTCCCTCGACTTTCCGACGGCGGTCAGGTTACTCAGCGTGATGGGGACGTTAGCACGGTTAGCGATCGCGGGCGACATTCGACAGTTAGCGGCGTTTTGCCAGCGGGTTCGCCATCGACAAAAACTGCCTGCGGTGGTTCGGTCGTGACCTCAACTCGCCGCGACTCATACCAATGCACGGTATCGCTCTGAGCCGAACGCTGTTGCACTGCAGACAGGAACAAATCAGCCGCTGACATCAGCATGTCCCATTTGTGGTCGGGGGTCACCATCGTGATGCTGAGAGGCTGTATGAGAAGTGTCAGCGCGTAAGTTTGCTACGCCAATCGCCTAACCATCAAGCGAATCATCGAGATGTAGACCATCGCCTCAGAAGAAGCAGGCAAACGCTCATAATCCTTGCTCAATCGCCTCGACCACTTGAACCAGCCGAAGGTGCGCTCAACTACCCATCGCTTCTTGAGGAGAACAAAGCCCTTCGCCTCTTCCGGCCGCAAAACGACCTGCAAAATCCAGCCCAAGCTGTCCATCACCCAGTGTAGAAAGGGTTCTCCGCTGTAGCCCCCGTCAGCCCAGACTAGATAGAGCCGTTTGACCGGCTTGCTCATCTGCTTGACCTGCTTGAGCAGACGCTTGGCCTCGGTCTTCTCCGAAGCGTTGGCAGCGGTGACCAACACCCGCAGCACCAACCCGAGCGTATCGACCGTCAGATGACGCTTACGCCCTTTGACCTGCTTGCCGCCGTCATAGCCAACCGCTTCGTTCACCATCGTTGCACTCTTGACGCTTTGGCTGTCGATGACCGCTTGTGAAGGGCTTTCGGGTCTGCCGCTATCGGCCCTGACCCAGCCGCGCACCCGGTCGTGAATCGCGACCCAAGTCCCGTCTTTGCGCCAGTTGCGAAAGTAGGTGTACACCGTTGACCACGGCGGCAGGTCGCCTGGAATATCGCGCCACTTGCACCCCTGAACCACCACATACAAAATGGCATTGATGACGGCAAACATCTCTACCGAGCGAGGTCGTCCACCCGGCTTTGCGGGCGGAATTAACGGTTCTATCAGTTCGAACTGTTCTCCGGTCAGGTTGCTTGTGTATGCTTTACTCATGGCTCTCACGGTGCTGTTTGCTTTTCAACTTCAGCTTATCCGTGTGAGCTTTTTTACGTCAGTTCGGGCTTCTCAAACAACCTCTGAGCGTTCCATCGTCAGCGGTGTTTTGTGGAGGGCCTTGAGCGAGCACCATACTGGCCGTAGCGGTGTTGGCGATCGTGACTGCAGTGGTCATCTCTCGCCACTGTTCTTGGTCGGTGTGCACCTGCGCCTCAAACTGCTCGATGCGCTCTAACTCTTGGAAACTATTAACAACGATCGCCAGCTTGCCAAGGCGAGATTTTTCTTCGCGATCCATCCGGTTGAGCAGGTTTGACTCAAAGCCAATACAGGCAACCAGTAGCATCATTTCACCGTTGCAGCGGGCCGTGTCTAATCGCTGGCTGTGACCGGCTTGGATGATTTCGCAGGCGTCACGATAGCTTTCGGGAATCTGCAAAGCTGCGGCAAAGGCGTTGGCCGTTCCCGCAGGAATGATGCCCAGCGCCACATCGGTATCGACCAGTGCCTTGGCAACACCTGATACGGTGCCATCACCGCCAGCCGCAATGACGACGTCAGCCCCTGCCGCAACCGCCTGCTGGGCTAGGTCTTGGGCCGAAACCTCAGGTTTTGTCAGGTGCGTAGTGAAGTTCGGCAGCGATTCTAGCGCTGCCTGAATTTCCATCAACTTGGCACCCGGTTCTCCGGGGCCAGAAATGGGATTGAAGATCAGATGGTAAGACTTTGCGGCGATCGCGCTAACGAGTGGGTCAGCCATGACAAAGATGTTGACAACACGTCAAGGGGGAACAACGGATAGGGCAGGTTCAGCCGTACCGCTCGGACACGAGAACGCAACCAATGGGGGAATCTTCAGTCGCGATTACAGGTCAACCGAAGTGGCTCAATCCGTAAAACCCAGTCTATGAGGGTGATCAGCATTTTGTGTCCGTCGGGGGAAAGATATCGTGCGGCGCTACCCAAAGCTGCTCACAGCCCCATCAGATTGCACAGCTTGTAGACAATCCGTGCCCCGACATTGCCATCCCACTCGCCATCGCCGACCTCAGATACATCAAAGCCGATGATCTGTCGCTCGCTGCGCACCAGCGATCGCAGCAGACAAAACACCTCTTCTAGCTCCAGGCCACCCGGTACTGGGGTGCCGGTATGGGGACAGAGCTTGGGGTCGAGGCCATCGACATCGCAACTAACGTAAACCCGCTGGGGCAGGGGGGCAATGATGTCGCGGCAGCAGTCGAGCCACGATTCCCCGCCATAGCGTCGCTCCTTTAACACCGGATCGTAATGAGCGACGATGCGGCCTTGAGACGCCTCGATTTTGGCCACCTCATGGTGGGAAACATCGCGGATGCCGACCTGCACCAAGCGCGACACCTGAGGCAGCGCCATCACGTTGGTCATAATCGACGCGTGAGAATATTGAAAGCCCTGATAGGCATCTCGCAGATCGGAGTGAGCATCGATATGCAAAATGCCAAAGTCAGCGTACTGCGCCGCCAGCGCTTGCATCAGCCCGAGCGGAACACTGTGATCGCCCCCGATCGCCCCGACTCGCTTACCTGCCGCGATCGCCCGCTGGGCCTGCTCATAGAGCCACTGGTTCACTTTCTCACAGGCGTCGTTGACGGTGGCGAGCGCCGCCGCCAAGGCCGGGTCTTGCTCAATCACCCTGCCCTGCTCCGTCGCAGCAATGATTTGGGCGGCCAGGGGGCGCAACTCATTGTTGCGCTGCTGCATCCACTCCGGTAGCGGCGGCATGTAGATGCCCTGCTGCCAGCCTTGGGGATTGTCGAAATCGTAGAGGTCGAGCTGCGGCGATGCATTCAACACGGCGGCGGGCCCCTGCGCCGTTCCGGCGTGGTAAGACACAGTCACCTCCCATGGCAACCCCAGCAGCACAATGCCTGCCGTATTGTAGTCAAAGGGCAATCCACAAAAGTTGCCATTTTCCAGACCCACGCCGCTGGGGTCAAAGCTGCGAATGAGGTCTTGTCGGCTGGGGGACGTCATCAGTTGATTCCCAATTCTCAGTGATTGGACTCTCGCTACAAGTTTGGCGCGGCAGGGGAGCGGCGGGGCAGATGGATCGTGAGATCACCCGCTGCAGTTTGCTCAGGTCCCCCTCAATGCCTGAAATCATCATCCGATCGGCCTTTTGAACCCAGATCCTCATGAAAACCGTAGTTTTAAAACCTCTCCTTGATAAGGAGTATCTGTTTAGCGTAGCCGTGTGATCCCCCGCTGTCGCTGCCCCCTTAACAAGGGGGCTATCCATAGGTTGGCTCGAAGTCCCTCTTTATCAGGGGGGATTTAGGGGCATCCAGAAGCATTCCGCTAAACACATACGATAAGTAGAGGTGCCGCAGGCGGTGAGGTTCAGGTGGAAATGAAAACTCTAGTGCTGAATCTGGATGGGGGTTAATTCTGACTTCCGACTGCTTCATTCCGACTTCTGCAGTTCCCTAAATCGGTTGTTCGCCTTTCTGTACCGATACTCTAGCCATCTAGCATCGTTTGGATGAAGGTGGGCAAACAAAACGCCGCCTGGTGAATACCTGCGTTGTAGTACTGTAACTGCTGCGCTTGGGCAAACTCAGCAGCGCGATCGCGGGTCAGATCGTCAACCGGGTGCAGGCCGCCCTTTGAGCAGAAAGAAAAGCCCCACATGCCAGTGGGATAGGTGGGAATAAAGGCCAGGTAGCAATGTACCGACTCTGCCCCAAAAATATTTTTCAGGCAGTGATGCAGTTCGACAAAAGCCTTTTGGTTAAAGCGGGGT
>CALCPB010000199.1 GCA_937897665.1 uncultured Halomicronema sp.
GCTCCCAGGGCAAACCGGCATGTTTGATTGAGCTGAGGGGCGACGCGCCCGTGCCGCCATCATGGCCAGAAATTTGAATCACGTCGGCATTGGCCTTAGCCACGCCCGCCGCGATCGTGCCGATGCCGATCTCGGCCACCAGCTTGACCGAACCGCCCGCTTTGGGGTTGATCTGATGCAGGTCAAAGATTAGCTGGGCCAGATCTTCAATGGAATAGATGTCGTGGTGGGGTGGCGGCGAAATCAGCGAGACGCCCGGCTTTGAGCGCCGCAGCATGGCAATGTAGGGACTCACCTTTTTGCCCGGCAGTTGACCGCCCTCACCGGGCTTGGCGCCCTGAGCCATCTTGATTTCAATCTGCTGCGCGTGCATCAGATACTCCGGCGTGACACCAAAACGCCCCGAAGCCACCTGCTTGATCGCCGAGCTGGCGGTGTCGCCGTTACGCAGGCCGTGCAGGTTGGGATACAGCGCTGATTTGCCGTGCTCATCAATGTTTTCGAACACCTTAAAGCGCTGGGGGTCTTCGCCACCTTCTCCCGAGTTAGACTTACCGCCAATGCGGTTCATCGCGATCGCCAACACCTCGTGGGCTTCTTGCGACAAGGCTCCCAGAGACATGCCGCCGGTACAAAACCGCGTCATGATGTCGGCGGCGGATTCAACCTCTGCGAGGGGAATCGGAGTGCGCTCTGCCGTCAAGTCGAGCAGATCGCGCAGCGCGGTAGGCGTACGACCCTGCAGGTGCGACTTGTAGACTTCATAGTGGTCGTACTGCTGACTTTCCAGCGCCTTATGCAGTGCCTTCGTCAGGGCGGGCGTATTCATGTGGTATTCGCCCTTGGGCATGGCTTTGACAAACCCCATGTTCTCTAACCGTTTCCGGTTCAGCTCGGGGAAAGCTCGCTGGTGGAACCGGATCGTTTCCTGCGCCAAATCAGCTAGCGAGAGACCGCCCAGCCGGGACGTGGTGCCGCGAAACGCGACGTCTAGCAGATCGGGGCCGATGCCGACGGCTTCAAAGATTTGCGCCCCCTGATAGCTGGTGATGAGGGAGATACCCATTTTGGAGAGAATCTTCAGCAAGCCGTTTTCGACCGCCTGGCGATAGTTGCCCTGCGCCCCATTGAGGGTAACCGTCGGCAGCTTTTGGGTTTCCATCAGCTTTTGGGTGCGGGCATCGTGCCACCATTGACGCACCGATTCCAGTGCCAGATAGGGACAAATTGCGCTAGCCCCGTAGCCGATCAGACAGGCAAAGTGGTGAGTACTCCAGCACTGGGCGGTATCAACTACCAGCGAAGCCTGCATGCGCAATCCCTGGCGAATCAGGTGGTGGTGCACCGCACCCGTGGCCACCAAGGGGGGGATGTAGGTGGTCTCTGGCGTCAGCCCGACGGACTCACCGGCCGCTGTCGGGCGATCGCTCAAAATCAAAATCTCGCTGCCTGCCTGCACCGCCTCAGTCGCGCGATCGCACAGCGCTTGAATCGCTTGTTGCAGTCCCGTCGGGCCATCCGTTAGGTCGTACAGCGTCGATAATGTAGCCGTTTTGAACGAGGACTGCCGGATGGTCTGCAGCTCGGCTTCGTTGAGTACCGGCGACTCTAGCTTCAATAAGCGAGCATAGTCGGCGTGCTCTTCGAGCAGGTTGCCCCGTTGCCCCAGCAGCGTTTCGAGCGACATCACCAAACGCTCGCGCAGCGGATCGATGGGGGGATTGGTCACCTGGGCAAAGCGCTGCTTGAAATAGTCATAGAGCAGATGCGCCTTGGTCGACAGCACCGCCAGGGGAATGTCATCCCCCATGCAGTAGGTGGGCTCTTTGGCCTGAGCCGCCATGTCTTGAATGATCATCTCAACATCTTCGGCGGTGTAGCCAAAGGCGGCCTGCTGCTGCATCAGCGTCTTGGCCGCGAGCTGACGCTCGGCGGTAAACAGTTGAGGCGTTACGACAGCCCGATGCTGGGCCAGCCAGTCACCGTAGGGCTGCTGGGCGGCAACCCGCTGCTTGATATCCCAGTTTTTGAGAATCTCGTGGGTCTGAAAATCCACGGCAATTACTTGCCCTGGCCCCAGTCGCCCTTTTTCCACAATGGTTTCAATAGGCACATCGACCACGCCCGCCTCAGACGACACGATGATCAAGCCATCAGACGTGATGATGTAGCGAGCCGGTCGCAGACCGTTGCGATCGAGGGCAGCGGCCACCTGTTTGCCGTCACCAAAAGCGATCAGTGCTGGGCCGTCCCAGGGCTCTTGTAGGCCGCTGTAGTAGTCATAAAAGTCGGTAATTTCCGGATGCTGCTCCAAGTCGGGCTGATTGCGATAGGCCTCAGGCACCATAATCATCAGCGCTTCTAGCGGACTGCGGCCCGATCGCACCAGCAGCTCCATGACGCCGTCGAGGTTGGCCGAGTCGCTATTGTCCATATAGACGATGGGCAACAGCTCTTCGATGTGGCCAGCCCAGGCGGGGTGACTCAGATCAGCCTCCCGCGCTTTCATCCAGTTGATGTTGCCGACCAGGGTATTGATTTCGCCATTGTGGCCGACCAGCCGCATCGGATGCGCCAGCGGCCATTTAGGCATCGTGTTGGTGCTAAAGCGGCGGTGGTAGATGGCGAACGGACTGACATAGTCCGCATTTTGCAGATCGCGATAAAACTGACTGAGCACCTCCGATCGCACCATGCCCTTATAAACGATGGTGCGCGAAGAAAAGGAACAGATATAGGTTTCCTGTAGCGGCTGCGCGATCGCGGTATCACCCTGCCAGCCCATCAGCGAGCGGTGAATGCGGCGCCGCAGGCGATAGAGCTCGCGCTCTAGATCGTCGCCACTGGCCTGATCGGAGTGCACGAAGAATTGCTCGATCCGAGGTTGATTTTGCTTGGCCAGCACCCCTAAAACCGTGGGCTCAACCGGCACCTCTCGCCAGCCCAAGACGGCAAAGCCTTCGGCTGCCGCCGCTGCCGTAAAAGACTCGCGGGCGATCGCCGCCGCCGCTGCCTGGGGCGGCAAAAACACCATCGCCACCCCAGTCCGTTCGGGTTCCAGGGCGGTCTCAATATTCTGATCCACGGCCCAGGCTTGCAACAAAGCCCAGGGAATCGCCGTCATGATGCCTGCCCCATCCCCTGACTCTTTGTCGGCACAGCAGCCACCCCGATGTTCCATGCAGCCCAGGGCTCCCAGCGCCTGCTGCACCAGCTTAAAGCTAGGTCGCCCCTGCTGATCGGCCACAAAGCCGACCCCGCAGGCATCGCGTTCTTCCACAAGCGAACGCGGCCCCCACTGAGTCATGCCGCTAGCGGTGAGGTTGATGGACTGCTGGGGATTCAAGGGTGTGTTCTCCATGGTGACGACTCTTAAAAGGTGATGTTTGACGAATATCAGTCGCCGCAGCGACTCAACGCTAGCCCGCGATCGCGGGAGCCCGTTTTAGCCTGATTTGTCGGGAGCGCACTCCTCTCGATCAACGAGAGCCGAGCGCGTCTCAAGCTCACTAAATCCAATGATTGGGCAATTGCCCAATCACCACTCTACCGATAACCTAATGGATCCAGCAGTGCTCATGCCTTATGAAATCAATTAGGGGCGGCTCACTGCAGCCAAGCTGATGAATCCAGTCAGGCCGCCGCCGTTGAGAGCGGCTTAAATGGGGGCCAGGGTTGCTGATTATACCGTCTCAACTTGTCAACCGAGTCGGCTAGCTGATTGGCAAATGGCATCATTTCTGGTGATCAGCATCGCGGTGAGAGCACGACACCTCATCATTGCTAAAAAGTTAGAACTCGAAGTTCCAGTATTAATTTAAGCTATCGCCGTTTACTGTGTGAACGATTACGATTTGGCCATCCAACTATTTTCTCAGCGAGATTCGACGGGAGACTTCATGGCGGCAGATATTACTAAAAAGATCACCCCGGGTCTATTCCCGCTGCTCGGGCTCAGCCTCGGACTCAGCCTCGTGACCTTCGGTTTAAGCACCGCCCTGTCTCAACCCTCGCGCGCGATCGCCTGGGCGGCTGCACCCGAGGCTGAGGCTGAGTCCCGTCGCTTGACGACGCCCTTAGCTCAGATCGGCGTCAACCAAGGGGGCACCATCACGGTGGGCAACACGACCGTGCCAGTGCCCTGGCAGCAGCGCGGTGATCGCATTGGGATTGCCGATCTGCCTCTGATGACCTACCTAGGCGTCGATCTGCAGAACACCACCACAGCTGAAATGCAGCCGGTGCTGTGGTTTGCCGACACGCCGACGGCCTTACCGGCCTGGCATGACAACGGCTATCGCTATCTGGATGTCACTGCGTGGGCCGCGCAGCAGGGCTGGCAGCTGGTGCCCACCGGTGATCGCCTCACGCTGCAAGCGCCCACGGCCACGGTGCTCACCGCGCGGCGCGGTCGCCAAGCGCAGGGCGATCGCCTGGTGTTAGAGGTGGATCGCCCCGTGCTGTGGAGCTTTGACGAAGACGCCACGGCGTTTACCCTGACGCTGCAGGCCACCGGCAGTGCGGCCTTTAACCCGGCAGCCCTGACCAGCGGCGATGGCAATGTGCTTCAGTCTCTACAAGTGACCCCTGAGGGCAATCAAATCGTGCTGCGGGGCACCTTTGAGGAAACGGCGCGGCCTCGCGTGTGGAGTTTGACCAATCCCCCACGGGTCGTCATTGATATCAACGAAGCTGACGTTGTGCCCCGCGATATTCGCTGGGCTCCCAACCTACGCTGGCGGCAGGAATATCTGACTGTGGGCGATCGCCGCTTTCCAGTGCATCAGCTCTGGCTCAATCTCGATGCTGCCACCAGCCTCCAGCCGATTTGGGCGAGTCCCCATCAGCTGCCGGGAATTACCCCATTGAAAACGATGGCTCAGACCGCGCGGGCCGCTGCTGCCATCAATGCGGGCTTTTTTAATCGCAATAATCAGCTGCCCCTGGGGGTGATTCGCCGCGATGACCAGTGGATCTCTGGCCCGATTTTGAATCGAGG
>CALCPB010000200.1 GCA_937897665.1 uncultured Halomicronema sp.
GGTCGCGGTAGACGGTCATCTCGCCCGCGATCGCCTCAGCAGAGTAGGCCACATCGGAAGCCACCACACCGCTAATAAATAGGATCGCCGCCACCAGCAGCGTCAACAGCCAGGCTCGAACCGGTAAAAATCGATGATTCATACAATGACGTTACTCCGGCAGTTGTTCATGGTTAATTCCCTGTGATCATAAACATTCTACTTAGAGTTCGGTGCGTTTGTGTTTTTTTTCGTCTCATAAAATGATAGCCACTGCACATATCGGAGACCGTTACCGAGAGCTACTGGCCATCAGCTGCGCTTCCAGCTCTCGTCGCAGCCGAGACATCGTAGACTCGGAATCAATTTGGCTGAGCAGGTCTTGCATCACCGCTTTAACGCCATTTGGCCCCCAAGTGCAGCCCTGCTCTAGGTAGACCTGAGCCGCTTTACCCACAGCATAGGTACCATAGCCCGAGGCCCCGGCCTGCGCCGCCATCACACTGAGCAAAGCCGAAAAGCCACCGGCGCTGTCAAACATACTCCACACCGCAGCGGCCCCTTTGCCCGTACCCATAAGAAGTCCCGTACCGATTTCACTCAGTAAGAGCGTACCGGAACTTTTGGCGATCGCCTGCCAGAGCTGCCGCGCTTCGTGCTGAGTAATCGGGAGACCGTAGAGCTTCGCCAAGGCGCGAATCATCACCAAGTCCGTGATAAAACCGCCGGCCAAATCAAACACGGCGATCGGGTTCAACGCGACGGCGAGAGCTTTATATTTGGCATATTTCCAGATCAGGGCTTCGGCTTCTTCGTGGTGCAAGGCGATCGCCCGCCGGGCCATGTCGTTTTCTAAGCTGTCGGCCTCTCGCAGCGCATTCAAGGCAATCAGTGCAGTGCCGTCCTGACGGGCAATCGTCAGCAAGGCTTGTTTGAGGGCATCAATTTGAGCAGGCAGTTTTTCCCATTCGTGGGTGACTTTGCCATCTGGCCATTCGACGCGCACCTGCAGCGGTGCGGGGTCAGCGGCAACCATCACCACGTCATCCACGGCTAGAGCCGCATTGGGGGTGCGGCTGGCGGACGATCGCCAGAGTTGGGTCAGCACCTCATAAATGGCCTGCTGATCGGTATCGGGATAGAGATCAGTCTTGTTAAATACCAACAGCAAGGGCTTACGCGCCGCCTGCAGCGTGACCAGCGCCTCATATTCCGTCCGAGTAATGTCGCCCGCCACCACAAATAAAATCAAATCCGCCTGCTGCGCCACCTCTTGGGCCATCGCGCCCCGCGCTTCCCCGGCCACCTCATCCAAACCAGGGGTATCAATCAGTTCGATTTGGGGCAGTTCGTCCACATCATGCACTGCCTCAATGGGCGGCTGCCAGTAAACCGAGCGGGGCCAGCGCGTCACGCCATGCAACGGCCCCGTAGGCAAAATTGCCTCGCCCATCAGGGCATTAATCACCGCCGATTTGCCTCGGCTGACCAACCCAAACACCGCAATGCGCAGCACCGGTTGGGCCAGGCGCGTTTCTAAAGCACTTAGGGCATCGACTCCAGCCTGCACCGCTGCCTTTTGGCTCTGCTGAGTTTGGTCAGAGAGCGGCTGCCGCAGAGTCGGCTGATAGCGCTGCACGGTCTGCCGCAAGACCTGCCGCACGCGCTTAAACCGATGATGGGCGGGGGGTGACACAGTTCAATAAAAGCTCTCAAAGGGAATGCAGTGATGCGGATGCTCTGATGCGGGTTGACTTAGGCAAGTTCTCCAGGGGCGATCGGTTCAGCGGGCACCACTACCGTCGTCACCCCATTAGCCGCCAATTCTACCGTTGGCGCAGCGCTGGGGCTGAGGGCTTGGGTCAGGGGCAACAGTTTTTGTCGCCCTTGGGCAATCAGAGTTTGCAGAAATTCGCTGCGTTGGGTAGTGGGCAGCAGTGCCTGCAGCTTTTGCCCGATCGCTGCCGCCGACAACGCCGTTTCAGCCTGTCCCGACAGCGCCCGTTCCTCAAAATAGGCCATGAGACTCTCGCCCGAGAGCCGCGTTAGGTAGGCGGCGCTAAAGGCTTGCACGCTACCGCCAACGGCAAAAGTCGCGGCATGGCTCTTGAGGGCTCCCGTCAGCAACTGGGTAGACGCTTCGACAAGGCCGAGTTTGACGACTACGCTAGCCAGCTCCGAGGCAATGGTTTTGGCCTGATCCAGCGCTAGGGGCTGCTGGTAGACACGGCTCAAATCCATCACGAGCTGACCGTTGATGGCGATCGCGGCCAACAAATCAAGGGAAGGGAGGGGACTGGCAAAGGCCGTCGCCGCCGCCGCCCACTGCAGTTGATCAACCAGCGGCTGCGCCTGCTGATGGCGCACCTGATTGAACTGAGCCTGCAGATCGCGCTGTAGCTGCTGCACCTGACGCATGACTGTCTGCACCACCAAATGAGGCGTCTCCTCCGTCAGCCACTGTGTCACAGCAGTCACGATTGAATCGACTTCGGGTTCCGGCGTCTCGACCCGTTCCACCGCTTGACCTGTCGCGTCATAGGTTCTTACCTTGATTGGTTTAGGCGCTGTGGCGAGCGCGCTGCAGGCAATCGGCTGCGGCAGCTGCTCCAAACGCTGCTGCACCTGAGTAAACACGACCGCGCGATCGGCGGGCAAATAGTTGTCTTGCTTGTTGAAGCTCAGCATCACTCGCTGCCCCGCTACCGTCAGCATTTGCAAATCAGCCAGGGCCGATTCAGTCAGGTCTTCGGTAATGAGATAAATCGTGGCATCTTGGTGCTGCAGCAGGTCAGCCATCACTTCAGGATGGGGCGTCGCAGCGGTGAGGGCAACTTCCGTCAGGTTTAAGGCTGTCGGCTGGGCAGACGAGGATAGCTGATCCAGATGATCCATCAGGGCTGACTTGCCCGAGCGGGCCGAGCCAACAATCGCCACTTGCAGCAAGGAGCGATCGAGCGCCGTCTTAAGGGTCTCACGGCGTCCTTCAAAGTCGGCGATAATGGCATCGCGATCGGCCCAGTCAAAGGTGACAAGTTCTTGCTGCAGTGCGGCTAAAGATGGGGTGAGTCCTGCGATCGCGGCCTCTACTGCGGTGCGATCGACGGGTGCGGTAGGCTTGAGATCAGCCGGTTGATCAGTGGGACGCTGCCGCCGCCACCACCACACCCCAGCCCCAGCCGCGATCAGACTGATCAGAGTAGAGCTATCAGTCAATCCGTCGGACAGTCCCCCCAAGAGGCTCAGGCTAGCGGCCAATCCGAGACCCCCAACCAAGATAGGACGTTCAGAAAGTAGTTTTTGAACCACCGACAGACCCCGCGACTGCTCACAACACCCAACGCTAAGCCCCTTCATTTTACGGTCTCACCGGAGATTGCAGAATACGGAAAACCTACCTTGAAGTAGAACTTAGCGATTCGCTATCGAAAAATCCACTATGAAACAAAGTTGAGGGACTTTTCCCTCACTCAATACACGGTTGCAGAATTGCCGTCGCGATCGTTATTAATAGCGCAGCCTCAGGCTTCATCGTATTGCCATGACAGTCAGCCAACTGAGAGACATAAAGACAGCGACAACAATGAGCTGAACCGCTTTTAGGCAGCATCCAGCTACCAGCTTGGCGCTTCCCTAACCAGGTTACGCAAGCATTTGACGCGTTTTAGCTATCGTCGACATGCAGCCCAAGCTCACCCATCACTGTCCGAACACCAACAAGCGAGCGAGTCTTCTCATCAGGTCGTTCAGCATGGACGGGTTGCCGACATCGCATTCTTGAACTCAAGTCAATTGACCAATGAGCTAATCACGATGCTCAGTACGGGACAAAAAGCTTGAAAAGGTTATGAGGGTGGGGTTTCATCAGAATCAACCACAACTCTTGAGAAACCCCATGACTGACTATAGCGAACTGAGAAAGACACTCCAAGAACATCTCCATTGGCACGGAGCGCGACTTTCGTTTCTGGCGTTATTTCTGCTGGCACTGATCAAAGTGAAGACCGTCAACCTGAGTGAACTAGCCTTGGGCTTTGGTGGACGAGCTTTAAGTGAGTCCCACTACAAACGTCTCCAGCGGTTCTTTCGGGGCTTTGACCTGGATGACTCAGACATTGCTCAAGTCGTCGTGAGTTGGATGCAAATTCCTCAACCGTGGGTTTTGAGCGTCGACCGGACGAGTTGGGAGTTTGGCAGTCGGTGCTACAACATCCTGACACTCGGCATTGTGCACGAAGGCGTGGCGTTTCCGGTGCTGTGGTGGATGCTGAAGAAGAAAGGGAACTCCAACAGCGATGAGCGCATGCGGTTGATGGAGGCATTTGGCAAACTGTTCCCGGATGCTCGGGTGCGCTGCTTGTGTGGTGACCGCGAGTTTGTGGGCCAGAGTTGGCTCCGCTATCTGTTGTTGGAACCCGCCATGCCCTTCCGGTTGAGGATTCGCGCGTCCGACAAGATCGAGCGTAACGGCCAAGCGTTGGCGGCCCAAGTGGTCTTTGCGCACTTAAACGTGGGCGAATCGCAACGGCTGAAGGGGGCTTGCCAAGTGTGGGGCTTAACCGTAGCGGTCGAAGCCCTGCGGTTAGAAGATGGCAAGCTGCTAGTGGTTATCGGTCCGCAGCAGGATGAAAACTTAGTGGCCGATTATGCGTTGCGCTGGGGCATTGAAACCCTCTTTGGCTTGTTTAAAACGCGCGGCTTTTGTCTCGAATCCACTCACTTCACCGAAGCCGAGCGTCTACGGAAGCTCTTCGCACTGCTGACCTTGGCGCTCTGTTGGTCGTTCAAAACCGGCTTGTTTCTTCATCAGGTGCGACCTATTGCTATCAAGAAACATGGTCGGCGAGCCAAGAGTCTGTTCCGTTTAGGATTTGACTATCTCCGTCAGCTCCTGCTCAATCCCTCTCCACTCTTTGAAGATGACTTTCGCTACACACTAAGACTTTTGTCCTGTACTTAGATCACGATGTCATCTATTGCGTCCAAATCTGGAAAGGCAAATCATTAGTTCGCGCTCATTGCTTCAGCCAGCGCAAGCTCCACATGCAGAGAACACCACCCAAAATTCACACAAGCTTTATCAAACATCATCTCGAAATAAGTTTTGACAAATCCAGCGGCAAAACCAGTAGAAATGCTGAGAACAACTGACATAATCTTTTGTCAAGGGGACAAGATTAGTTTAGCCACGAACAAATATCACAGGGCAAAAGAGCCACAAGGCCCTGCAAAAGAAAGTTGAAATGAACAGCAGCCATCATTTTTATGCTTTTCAAGCAACTATCAGATTATTTTCACAGGCTATGATTCAATCTCTTCCTCTTGCGAAGATCCGTAGGAGCATCGTCTCCATAATCGGATTTTTACAAGCTCAAATAGCAGGTAGCATTATGCCTTATAAATTTATTTCTTATATCAAAGATGTTAAAAACAACAATATTAAAGCTACCAGAAAGCTAATTGACCGGCTGCGGGAAGCTCTCTGGATGAATTTCATCGATATCACTGACATCGATGAATTAGCACAACAAACCAAAGCAGAGAAACTAG
>CALCPB010000201.1 GCA_937897665.1 uncultured Halomicronema sp.
GACCTCTAGCACCCACAAATCACTGTTGGGGCTCCCCATTTCTCGGATATAGGCGGCTTCACTCCATAACCCACCAAAACATCGATGGTCTAAAGTGACCACAGTTGGTAAATCTTGAGAGACAACAGGGCGGCAAAGAACGCGCATCTTTCAGAAGAATTAAGCCGCCGTAGTCAGCAGTGGTTTGGTTCCCGATTGTACACTGATATTCTCAGACCTCGGTTGAGGCGCACCTTTCTGCCCCGTCCATCCTTAGTAAACACAGCAGCAAAGTTTATGGTTTCCACTGTCGATTCCGCCAAGACTAGCCTGAGCTATTTGACGGCCCATGCGGCGACGCTTCAGGCCCGTAGTTCCTCTCCTAATCAAAATTTATTGCCGCTATCGGCCCAGGTTTCTGACACCGATCATCTGGTAGTGGGGGGCTGTGACGTCCCCGAGTTGGTCGAGCGGTTTGGGTCACCGCTCTATATTTTGGACGAGGCGACGCTGCGGGCCGCCTGTCAGCAATATCGCGAGGCGATGGCACGCCATTATCCGGGGGAAGCGGTGGTGATTTATGCCTCTAAAGCCTGGAACTGCCTGGCCGTCTGCGCCGTGGTGCATAGCGAGGGTTTAGGCGTGGACGTCGTTTCCGCCGGGGAGCTGTTGACGGCAATTCAAGCGGGAGTGCCGGCTGAACATCTCTACTTTCACGGCAACAATAAGTCGCTTGATGAACTGCAGCAGGGCATTGAGAGTGGCTGTCGCATTGTGGTGGATAACTGGTTTGAGTTGGAGTCGCTGAGTCAGCTGCTGACTGGTGCCGAGAGTGCAGTGCCCATTTTGCTGCGTCTCACCCCCGGCATTGAATGTCATACCCACGAATACATTCGCACTGGCCACCTCGATAGTAAATTTGGCTTCGACCCAGATCAGATCGAAGCCGTGTTTCAGTACGTGGCCAGACAGCCCCAGCTGCGCTGTATCGGCTTACAAGCTCACATTGGTTCTCAGATTTTTGAACTCCAACCCCATGCTGATTTGGCCGGGGTTATGGTGCGTTGGTTCCAAAAGGCGGCAGAGTATGGTCTGCCCGTAACCGAGTTGGATATTGGCGGCGGATTGGGCATTTGCTATACCGAGGCAGATGATCCCCCCAGTATCGAGAACTGGGTCAAGACGGTAGCAGAAGCGGTCGCCGAAGCCTGCAAGCTGCAAGGCGTGCCGCTGCCCCGACTGATTGCTGAACCAGGGCGATCGCTGATTGGCTCGGCCTGCGTGACAGCGTATACCGTTGGCAGCCAAAAAACGGTGCCCGGCATTCGCACCTATGTAGCGGTGGATGGCGGCATGTCCGATAATCCGCGCCCGATCACCTATCAGTCGGTCTATCGGGCCTTGGTCGCCAATCGGATGTCGGCCCCGCTGACGGAGAACACCACGCTGGCGGGCACGCACTGCGAGTCGGGTGATGTAGTCATTCAAGAAGCCGATTTGCCCGCGCTGACAGCGAATGACGTTATCGTTGTGGCAGGTACCGGTGCCTATAACTACAGCATGGCGTCTAACTACAATCGGGTACCCCGACCGGCAGCGATTTTGGTCAATGCTGGAGACGCTCATCTCATCATCCAGCGGGAAACGTTACAGGATTTGATGCGTCATGATTGCTTGCCAGCTTCCCTCGCACCTGCTAGCTAGGACGAGGTCAACTGTTCTTGAGGGCAAACCGTGACCCTGTGCGGGTCTGAGCGGCGAGTTCTCGAACGCTGTCAAGGCGCGAGCGGACAGGTTGGGAGCCTCTGGGCCACAGGGCCCCAGCTGGCGCGATCGCTCGGCACCCAACCGTTGAAACTAAGCTACGGCACTGCACATGGGGCAATTCTGGGAGCTAGGGCAGATCATCCTCGACATCATTAGGGGATGGCCATTAAGACTCTTGGATGGCGTGCTGGTTGTGCTACTGGTCTACACCATCCTGGTGCTCATTGGTGAACGCCGTACCTTGTGGATGGTGCGGGGGTTCATTATTCTGCTGTTAGCAGCGACGATGAGCCGACACATTGGTCTGTCTCTACTGGCTTTTGTGCTCGATAAGCTGGTGATTGGGGCGGCAGTCGCCATGGCCTTTATCTTGCAGGGCGAATTTCGGCGACTGCTAGAGCAAATTGGTCGGGGGCGGTTAGGCCAGCTACTGGTGCTGCCCGATCGCGATCTGACGCCGCAGCCTGATAATGTCGTGGATGCACTGGTGGATGCCGCTAAAGAGCTCTCGCAAAATCGCATTGGGGCGCTGATTATTGTGGAAACTGATCGCCCTATTGACGAGCGGGATTTTTCGGTGCCGGGGGTCAAACTCAATGCGGAAGTTTCGCGAGAACTCCTGCAAACTATTTTTCAAACCAGTACGCTGCTGCATGACGGTGCGGTATTAGTGCGGGGTTCGCGGGTGCTGGCGGCGGGCGTGATTTTACCCATTTCTGAACGTTCGGCTTCACGACAGCTGGGGACTCGCCATCGGGCCGCGATGGGCATTACTGAACGGGTCGAAGATTGTCTCTGTATCGTTGTTTCTGAAGAAACGGGCTCAATCTCTTTAGCCGAAAGAGGAAGGCTAAATCGGCCCCTAACCAGCAGTAAACTAAGGGAGTTGTTAAGCGCCCGGCTATCTCTATCGGTTGATCGAGATGCCGTCAGCCCTCAACTCAAGAGCTTGAGCAAACGGTTGCTCCGGCAGGGGCGATCGCTCCTGCAACGTTTGTTCCGCTTTCCGTCGTCGGCCCCTCGTGGAAAAAATGACCGCTGAGCCTTTTGTCACCTCTTCTCTACCCGCTGATATCGATACGCAAAAACTGCCCCGCCATGTCGCGGTGATTATGGATGGCAACGGGCGCTGGGCCAAGCAGCAGGGGTTGCCCCGGATCATGGGCCATCGACGCGGGGTTGACACGCTTAAAAAGCTGCTGCGAACGTGCAATGACTGGGGCGTTGGGGCCTTAACAGCCTATGCCTTTTCGACGGAGAACTGGGGTCGTCCGCTAGAAGAAGTGGACTTTTTAATGACGCTGTTTGAGCGGGTGTTGCGTCAAGAACTCAGAGATATGGATAAAGAAGGCGTCCGCATTCAGTTTGTCGGTAATCTGCAGTCGCTGCCCGCTTCCTTGCAAGAGGAGATTGATCGAGCCGTGCAACAAACCCAAAGCAATCCTGGTATTCGCTTTACGGTGGCGACTAACTACGGCGGTCGCCAAGAAATTGTGCAGGCCTGTCGGGCGATCGCGACCCAGGTACAACGGGGCCAGCTAGCCCCCGAAGATATCGATGAGTCTCTATTTAGTCATCATCTCTACACCGCTAATCTCGAAGACCCTGACCTGTTAATTCGCACCAGTGGAGAAATGCGGCGCAGCAATTTCTTGCTGTGGCAGCTCGCCTACGCTGAGCTTTATGTGACCGATACGCTATGGCCTGATTTTGATCCGACGGAGTTTCACCGTGCCCTCTGTGCCTATCAAAAGCGTCATCGCCGGTTTGGCAAAGTCTGATGCCGACCAAGGGCACTGCTCTGTAGGCCGCAGTGCAACCGATGTCGCTATTTAGGGTGTGGACTTAGGCATAAGTCGCTTGCTGGCAGGGGGCGACTCTGCCAAACTCGGCAGATCGGGACGCTCTTTCGAGCAGCTGGGCATCGCCGCCCATCGTCCCTAATCGCCAAGACTGCTCGTGCCATCTAGCAGCATCCACAGCCCACCGACGAGGATGGCGATCGCCAAACCGCCTAACACCACATCTAAATTCGTCAGATTTTCCATATTGTTTCGCAGTCAGAAGCATGAGCGCTCGCAGCCTACCGTTTATCTGACCCGATAGCAATGTGACCTAAACCGGCTCCACCAATTGATACTGTTTCTCTAAAACAAGACTACAGATTTGGCTCCCCTGCCCCTTGACTCCCCTGCGTTCCCAACATTGCTTCAGGAGTCCAACCACAGAGAACTGGTATGAATAGGGCGTTGGAGCAATGTGATGCCCCGTTGCCAGCAATCTGCAGATAATGTTGAATTTCCATTTCATCACAAACACCCGCAAGCTCTAGCGTCAGGAAAATCCCACACTAGAGCTTGATAGACTCCGTGAACTCGATGGTTATTCGATTTCGAGTTGACTTACCAAAGCCCCCGAATTGGTTCCGGTTCGGGTTCCATTTCGGGCTCCGGTTCCACCTCCGGTTCAGGTTCGACTGCCGGCTCCTCAACCATGGGTTCTTCCGTCATTTCGGGAATTTCTTCAGCAATTTCTGGCGCGGGAGAGAACCTGAGCGTGCCTATATCCACTGGTAAATCCATATACAGGTCGCCAGCTTCGAAAAACTAACTAATCGCATCTTCTAGGCCACGGCGATATTCGTCATCGATTGAGTCAGGACCACAGGCAGCCAATGTGGAAGGCCCGAGCGCAATAAAGTCGTTTAAAGCATCGTAAGTACCGCGGACAACATTGCAATCGGCCTGTACGCCCACGGTGCCATCTTCAAAAAATTGAATCGTGTAATCGGCGGGATCAGCCGGTTCCAAGGAAGTGTCGTTGTTGTAAAGAATTTGCTGCAGTTCCCATACCGTGTCAGTCAGCGTCGGTTCTTGGGCCTGGGCAGCAGATATTGCCAGCGTCGTACCTAATACGATGGCCGATGTGGCCGCTAATGAAATAGATGTATGTGAAATCATGCGTTAGTCTTCACACCTCAGTGGCATCTTGGTAAAAAAATTGAGAAAAAGCGAAAGAGAAAGAACCTAGCCCAGCCGAAAATAAGTTTTCAACGGGGGAAAATCAGCATCTAATTCTGCGATCGCGAACTCTGTTTTCTAAAACACTTGCCCAGTAGATTACTGCCTGCGCTTGACATCTAAAACAATGTTTATACTTCTTTAATTGCCGCTGACCCACCGTCCTAGAGTATGCATGATGGCTTGAGGCCGTCAGCCCATGAGCTTGCCTTCATCAGCTAAGCCAGTCGGTGAAAACTCACTTTGGTCGATGATGGGCTCAGGCCGCTGGGATCACACTGGCAGGCACTATGTGACGGCTGCAAATTGTGAGGTCTGAAACGAGCCTTATACTCGACAACGCGTCTCGATTCCCAGAACAAACTGACGCCGTGAATTAAGCGCTGAAAAATAAAATTATTCGTGCTGAAATGGTGCGATCGCGATCGGTCGCCACACAGATTTCCTAATGGCAACCGCTTTGATTACAATCAGAAACCAGCGGTAACTCTTCAGCAAAGCTATGCACAGCGACATTATTCAAACGGTGACCTCCTCAGAAGAGTCGATTGTGCTCTTTGAAATGAATGATGGGCGAGGCAAAACAACCGCGATCTGTCGTCACCCACAAGAACTCGCGACGAAATCAGCGCAGGCGCTCGTGCAGGCCATGGGCACGATTCAAGCCCTGGCTAACCGCACATCTGAGACTTTGGCGAAACTGCCGACACCGCCCGCTGCCTGCGAACTCGAATTTGGCATCAAGATTGATCCGGTGGCGGGGGCCTTGGTGAGTCAATCGGCAGATGAGGGAAACTTACGGATCAAGTTTGTGTGGTCGCCTGATTGACACTGCAAGGTCTGCTGACCTGATTGTCCGAAAATAGCGCCAAGATCCCCGATTTCTTGGATACGACCAGTCCATCACAGGTTTTCTCCGACAGAAACCGGGGGTCTGAAAACCTCTTTGCATCATTTGGAGTGCAGCATCCAAGTCATGAGCCGTTGCTCTGAGCCCGATCAACCGGGGGTCAACTTCACTGCCAAGCAAAGTAAAGCCGCGATCGCCTACAGCTTGGCCGCTCTAATTTGATAGCTAATCAAGATCACCGGCAGCATGCCGACAATCAAAATTGCCAGGGCAGGCACCGCTGCATCCACCAATCGCTCATCAGATGCGTATTGAAAAACGCGGACGGCGAGGGTATCGAAATTGAAGGGGCGAATGACGAGGGTAGCGGGCAACTCCTTCATCACATCCACGAAAATCAGCACTGCCGCCGTTAGCAAACTGCCGCTCAGTAGCGGAGCATGCACCTGAGTCAGGGTCCGAGTGGGACTGTTGCCCAAGCTGCGGGAAGCATCATCTAGGGTCGGGCGAATTTTGGTGAGACCCGCCTGAACGGTGCTAACCGCGATCGCTAAAAATCTGACCAAGTAGGCAAACACGAGCGCGGTGATGGTGCCACTCAGCAGCAGCCCCGTCGAAACGTTAAAGACCTGTTCTGCCAGGGTGTCAATGGCGTTGTCTAAACGTCCCACCGGCATCATGATGCCCACCGCGATCACCGCCCCCGGCACGGCATAACCGAGAGAGGCCACTTGCACACTCCACCGAACGCTGCGCCCAGGGTGCAGCCGTGCCCCATAACTGAGCACTAACGCTAATAAAATGCCAATCGCTGCCGTCACCCCCGAGAGAATCAGACTGTGGCTAGCGAGGTCAACAAATTCGCGATTCAGAGATTTGTCTAGATTGGCCAGCGCCATCCACAGCAGTACTTAGCCGGGCAGCAGCAGCCCCAAGGTAATAGGTAGGGCGCAGGTGAGCAGGGCGGCGATCGCCCGCAGGCCCGTCAAATGAAAGCGTGAGAAGCAGGGCTGATTGCCCACCGCCTGGTAATAGCGAGCCTGACGGCGAGAAAACCGCTCTAGCGCAATCAAAACGGCAATAAATAAGAGTAAAACGCTGGCGAGTTGAGTCGCGGCCAGCCGTTCGCCCATGCCGAGCCAAGTGCGATAAATGCCGGTCGTAAAGGTTGGCACGCTGAAATATTCCACCGTGCCAAAGTCATTCAGGGTCTCCATCAGGGCGAGGGCGGTACCGGCAGCAATCGCCGGACGGGCCAGTGGTAACGCCACGGTAAAAAAGCTGCGCCAGGGCGTGCAGCCGAGCGAGCGGCTGGCTTCTAAGGTACAGAGTGACTGTTCTTGAAAGGCAACCCGCGCCAGCATGTAGACATAGGGATAAAGCACCAAGCTGAACAACACAATTGCGCCGCCTAGCGATCGCACATCAGGAAACCAGTAGTCAGTTGCACTCTGCCAGCCAAACAGAGTTCTCAAGGTCGTTTGCACCGGCCCAAAATATTCCAAAAAATCGGTGTAGGTATAGGCCAGCAAATAGGCCGGGGAGGCCAAAGGCAACAGCGAGGCCCACTCAAAGAGCTGCCAGCCAGGGAAGGTGCACATCGTCACCAGCCAGGCAGTGCTAACCCCTAAAACCAGGACACCGATGCCCACCCCGACCATGAGCCCCAATGAGTTGGCGATATAGCTGGGTAGTACAGTGGTCGCGAGGTGGGTCCAGATGTCACTGGCGGTGTCGTCTCCCAGATTGCCGAATGCACCGGCCACCACTGCAATCAGGGGGGTGGCAATCAGCAGGGCGATGGCGATAACCCCAATTGACCAACCGGAAACGGGTGAAAATTCTAAGTGAGATCGTTGGGGCAACTGTTTGGTCTTTACAAGCGTCATTGCAGCCCCTTCATTACACTAACCCCAATCCTCGCACACCTTGAGCCGCCAACTCTTGCAGCTCAGCCAGCGTGATAATTTCATCACTCATGACATAAACTGCTGACTCGAGCCCATCAGAAAATACGATTAAATACTGAACGGTGGTGTCACCTGGCGAGATCACTTCATAGACGTTTCGACCAGGGTCGTCCAAGTCATCTCGTTGATCAACGCTGTAGCCTTCATTTTCTAAATCGTCAATCAGAGATGTCGCCACTTTCCGATGGTTGCCGCCGCCCACCACTCGCCGACAATCGCCCAAGCCAAAGCAACCAATTTCTGCCCCGGCCACATGAGGAAACGTATCGCTGTAGCCCACCAAAGGGCCGATTGAGGCAGGATCAGCTGCCGGTTGCGGATCAACAAAGCCGGGCGATGTTAGGCCGTCTTCAAGCGGCAGTTCGGGCTCGGCGTTGAGGTCGGGTGCAGGGGCAGACAGGTTGTCGGGGTCAGGGGCCGGCAACAGCACCGGCTCAGAGATGACATTAGGTTGCAAAGGTGTCGATTCTGCGGCTGGCGGAGCCACTGGTTCGGATGGCTGCGTGATCTCGGGAACTGCCGCGACTTCGGCTTCAGGATCTTCTGGCAGCATGATGACCGCAATTGAATCTGACTCAGTCTCCGGAGAGTTGGGCCTCAAGGCAGACTCTGACGACTGCGGCATCGGCACCAGCAGCAGCAAGCTGTGGGCGCCGGCCGATAGCGCCAAAACGATAGCCGGAATTAAGACTTTGGGGTTGATTTGAAAAGGTGATATCAACGACTCTGACCTGGTGCCATTGCTGCAGCCACCACGTCAACTGCCCGGTGGTTGCAAAGGCTGGGCGCAATAGATTTATTCACAAGATAATAGCCTTAATGGCAGTGACTTGCAATAATGCCCTGACCCGGTAGCAGCTCAATTGCCAGTCTTTTGCGTCGCCCCCACGGCCTTGTTTGGGGCAAGACGCGCGCATGAGCCGCCATAGAACGCGTCATCAACGATGTCGACAACGCCTGGACAACGGCTTTACCGCAACCGCTCCGTAAACTCAGCAAGAGGCTCAATGTGAGATTACAGGCGCGCTTTGACCAGTCACGAATCCCCCCCCCGACAAGACCTGCAAGTCCCGCTAGACTGGTAGGACTTTCGCTTCGATGTATGACTATGAGAGCCACTCCCTTTCCTGCTCAGTTTTTCGGTTTAGTGCTGGTGTTAGCGAGTGTTGTGGTCGCTAGCTGTTCGTCGCCCCCGGCCAGTGACCTCTCAGCCGATGCGATCGCCAAAGCAACTGCCGGTGAATGCCTAGACTGCGAGCTACCCGGCGTCGATCTGGCGGGTAAAAATCTGCAGGAAGCTAAGCTCAATCGCTCTAACCTCAGCAATGCCAAACTCGCTGGGGGCGATCTCAGCGGGGCGTTGATGGACAGTGTCGATCTGCAAAATGCCGATCTGGCCAACGCCAACCTCAACAACGCCGCGTTGACCTCGGCCAATTTGGGGGGAGCTAACTTTAAGGGAGCTGACCTCAGTGGCGCCTATCTGCGGGATGCCAACCTGGCTGACACCGATTTCACCGATGCCAACTTGACTGGGGCCAACCTGACCAGCACGAATTTAGAAGACGCGATTCTCGATGGAGCAACGTTGACTGATGCGATGCTCCCTGAGGGGTTCACCGCCCCCTAGTCAATGCTTGGGGACGATTTTCTCAAGGGAGGAGCTAGAGCCTGGCATCATTTAGCGGCCCAATCCTTGCAGCCAAGGAACGACAGCCCCTAGCCTGTTGAGTCGGTGCAGGCGCTGTTATGCTTGCCCCTAAAGACTTCTGAAATTGATTGATGGCACCCTAGCAGTCGACGATTGTTTCGAATGTGAGCGCGCTCAAAGGAGTCTGGAGATCGCCCCTAACTTCAATATCTGTCAGATCGTGAAGGGCGGCGGTTCGCTGCTATGCAACCATTAGCAGTGTGGAGAGCAGAGAAGGCTGCCAGGCTTTGACAACGCCTGTACTGATCCCTGCCGTTTTTATCTTGGCATTGGACAGTCAAGGGTCGGCGTCGCAACGCAGGATGATACGCACAAAGCACTCTAAAAAACGCACAGGCTTAACTCAATACCAAACCTCACATTCCCCGATTGTGAGTGCCTTGAGCAGAACTTTAATTCTGAATCGAAGTCAAGTATTGGTTGTTTTAATAAATTGACCGGCCGAAGATGCCCCGATGTGGAGAGCCGACTGTTCCCTATGCTGCGCCTAGATAACCTCAGTGTGACCTATGGGCCAGGAATGACTGCCCTGAGCGCGATCGCTTTGGACTTGTATCCAGGGGAATTTACCGTGCTGTTGGGAGCCTCAGGCGCGGGGAAATCGACGCTACTGCGATGTCTCAACCACCTGACTCGCCCCACCGCCGGTCAGGTAATTGTCGAAGGGCTGGGGAACTTGAGTAAGCCTGACGATTTGCGGGAGCACCGCAAGCAGACTGGCATGATTTTTCAGCAGCATCAGCTACTTCCCCGCTGTACGGCGTTCCAAAACGTTTTGAAAGGCCGTCTGGCCTACTATCCAGCATGGCGCACTGTGTTGCCCTTGCCGCAGCGAGATCAATGCATTGCTCTAGAATGTCTTGACCGAGTTGGTCTGTTGCATAAGGCATTGACCCGGGTCAGCGCCTTAAGTGGAGGGCAGCAACAACGGGTGGGAATTGCGCGTTCTCTCGCTCAAAAACCTCGCTTGCTGCTTGCCGATGAGCCCGTTGCGAGTTTAGATCCAGCGAGTGCTCACAAGGTGTTATCTTTCCTCCACAAAATTTGTCGGGAAGATGGCATCTTGGTCGTCGTCAGTCTGCATCAAGTGGATTTAGCGATCGCCTACGCTGATCGCATCATTGGCCTAGCTCACGGCCACGTTGTATTTGACGGGAGTCCTAAGACTTTAGACTCAGCGCAAATTGAGCAACTGTATCGTCACACCGCTGTCCCCATCACGACTTAGGTGATCAGAGTCCGACGCTGGCTGTGATGATGTTTTAATTCAATCTTTATGGAGAATGCCCCATGTTTATCGCCCTGAAAAAAAGTATGGCAGCCTCAGTGTTGTTGACTGCTTTAGCTCTCGTGAGCTGCAATGCGACAACTCAGCAGGAGAGCGTGACGGGGCAAACAGATGTCGACGCGAGCACAGCCAATCCTGAAAAATTGGTGGTGGCATTGCTGCCGGATGAATCTGTATCGACCGTCATTCAAAACAATCAAAGCTTGAAAGAGCATTTAGAAAACGAGTTGGATAAGGAAGTCGAACTCTTTGTGAGTACTGACTATTCCTCCATGATTGAGGCCATGAGTCGAGGACGATTGGACTTGGCCTATTTCGGACCGCTTTCCTACGTGTTAGCCAAAACCAAGAGTGATATTGAACCCTTTGCAGCCTTAATGAAAGATGGCGAGACGACCTACCAGGCGATCATTGTCACCCATGCAGAGTCGGGGATTGACTCACTCGATGATATTGCTGACAAGGTGATGGCCTTTGGTGACCCGGCGTCTACTTCCAGTCATCTGATTCCGAAGAGCATGCTGGTAGAACGAGCCGACCTGACGGCAGGCGAAGCCTATGAGGAAGTGTTTCTCGGGGCTCACGATGCTGTCGCGATCGCCGTGCAGAACCAAAACGCGGATGCGGGTGGGCTCAGTAAGCCAATTTTTGAGGCTCTGGTCGATAAAGGCGTCATCGATCCAGCAACGGTGATTGTGCTAGATGAGTCCGATCCATATCCGCAATATCCTTGGGCCATGCGCAGTGACTTAGATCCCGCCTTGAAAGAGCAGATCAGCTCGGCATTTTTGGACTTGCAGGATGAAACGGTTCTAGACCCCTTCAATGCCGATGGTTTTGGAGCGATTGAAGACGCCGATTATGACGTGTTGCGACAAATGACAACTTTGCTGGGTCTGGATATTGAGGAACTTGCCCAATAGTCGTCGTTTTCGATTTTGGTTCGCCTGGAAAAGTGCTGTTTTCCAGGCGGTAGCGCGTTGATTTGCTAGCTTAATTTCGCCATGATGAGCCAGAAATTCGAGACTATTTTGCTCACGCAAAGACGCCAGCGCCGTATTCGGATTGCTCAAGTGATGGGCGTGTTAGTAATCGTGCTGATGGCTTTTATCGCCGCTGGCTTTTTTGATTTCGACCGATTGTCTGAAGGCATTCCTGACCTCATCGATATCATTGGTCAGATGTTTCCGCCAGATTTTGGCAACGCTCACAACTGGCTCCGCCCCATGTTTGATACCTTAGCGATGAGTATTGCGAGTACGGCCCTGGCGATCGCCCTCTCGCTACCGTTGGCTTTGCTAGCGGCGAAAACAACGGCTCCCAAACGGTTCTTATATCAAGGGGCACGGTTTGTTTTGAATATTCTGAGGGCCATCCCAGAACTGATTATGGGGATTATTTTTGTGGCTGCAGTGGGCTTTGGCATTCTCCCTGGAGTATTAGCCGTTGGGCTGCACTCTGTGGGAATGGTGGGGAAGTTTTTCGCCGAGTCCATTGAACACGCTGACCATGCCCCGATTGAGGCTATTCAAGCAGTGGGGGCTGATCGGTTTCAAGTGATTTATCACGGCGTCTTGCCTCAGGTTCTGCCTCAGATTATTGACGTTTCTTTATATCGTTGGGAATACAACTTTCGAGCTTCAACCATCATGGGAGCAGTTGGCGCTGGCGGCATTGGCTTTGAATTGATTGGCGCTTTACGGCTGCTGCAGTACGAGGCGGTCGGGGCAATTTTGATGGTCATTTTGGCGATGGTCACTCTAGTCGATAGCCTCAGCAGTGTGCTGCGGCGTTACTTCGCTTAGCCCTGTGGACATTGGCAAACCGCTTCATTGAGGACCGGATGAAAGATCGCCGCGTCGCGATTACTCACTGAGTTCACTCCAAGGTGATGCGATATTGCTAGTCGGCAGGATACAAAGTCATCGTGAACGCAACCAAGAGTACGCTGCTCAGACCCAAAATCCTCACGCTGCAGTGGGCGTCTCCCAGATTGATAAATCCATCAAGGCGTCTAGGACGGGCAAGATGCCCGCGAGCAAGACTAGCAAACGACAGTTGCTGCAGTCCTGATGGCTTTCTGTGCAGCACCTAGTTAGAGAAACGCTAGAGTTGCTTATGAAGTGAACGGCAATCGTCTGTGGCACCCTCCGCTCGACCTCTCCGTAAAATTTTGTCTGTCTCGCGAGTTTTGCTGTCGGTGTATTACGCCTACATGGTGGAATATCGAGCTGAACTGATGTTTTGGGTGCTCTCTGGCACATTCCCGCTGATTTTTATGGGGATTAGGGCGCAAGCATCTCAAGGCGGTCAGTTTGCGCTCGATCCGATCGCCTTTATCCGTTACTTTCTCGTCGTCTTTTTAGTGCGCCAGCTAACGGTGGTGTGGGTGATTTGGGAATTTGAGCGTGAAGTGGTTGAAGGTAAGCTATCGGCTTTTTTGCTGCAGCCCATCGATCCGGTGTGGCGGCATTTCTTTAGTCATGTGTCGGAACGCTTTGCCCGGTTGCCCTTCATTCTGATTTTGCTGGGTGCTTTCTTATTGCTCTATCCCGAAGCCGTCTGGCTGCCTTCTTATCACGCTTTGCTGTTGGGATTGATTGCGATCGCTGGTTCGTTTTGTCTGCGATTCATCATTCAATACACAGTGGCGATGTTCGCCTTTTGGACGGAACGCGCCCACGCGATCGAACAGTTTTGGTATCTGCTCTATATCTTTACCTCTGGCATGATTGCGCCGCTGGACGTGTTTCCTGACGCGGTCAGGGCGGTCATCTTGTGGACGCCCTTTCCCTACCTCATCTACTTTCCGGCCAACATCATCATTGGCCGTCCCACTGCTCTAGTGCAGGGTTTTGCCACGATGCTGGCTTGGGGATTGAGCTTTTTGGCGTTGAACCGGTGGCTCTGGCGACGTGGGTTGCGGCAATATTCCGGCATGGGGGCGTAATGCAAAAATATTGGCAAGTGCTGCAGCTGTTTTGGAGCACCGCGATCGCCGCCGAATTAGAGTATCGCCTCAATTTTTCAGTCGCGGCCCTGAGCAGCGTGGGGGGACTGATCGGCAGCTTGTTTGGCCTCTTTTTGTTCTATCGCACGGGTTACGAATTCCCTGGCTGGAGTTGGGAAGAAGCGCTCATTGTGCTGGGGGTATTCACGCTGCTGCAGGGATTTGCGGCGACTTTTTTGGCCCCTAATCTCAACAAAATTGTGAGTCAGGTGCAAGAAGGCACGCTCGATTTTGTCTTGCTAAAACCGATCAGCTCGCAGTTTTGGCTCTCGCCGCGCACCCTATCGCCTTGGGGCATTCCTGATCTGTTCTTCGGCCTCGTGATGATTGGTTATGCCGGGTCGCGGTTGGGAGTTGCTCCCCTCGCTTATTTCATCGCCCTGCCGCCGCTCATGTTTGGCTTCCTCAGCTTGTACAGTCTGTGGTTTGTGTTGGGTGCGACCAGCATTTGGTTTGTCAAAATCTATAACGTGACTGAGG
>CALCPB010000202.1 GCA_937897665.1 uncultured Halomicronema sp.
CTATTCGCCCCATTTGAGCCGCCGTCAGCAGTGAACACGCCGTAAAGATTGCTAGACGCCTCATCCCAAAGCAGCCCAACGCCGCGACCATCAATCCCCGAGCTGTCATAACTGCTGACCCAGTTGCGAATGCCATTCGTAAAACTGGTCACAATGGGATCTTGGTTATTACTAGAAACCTGATTTGTGCCGATATAAACGGTGGTGTTGCCAAATGATACTTTGGCGGCACCTAAATCAATTAGGTTAGCCTCTGATGTGCCAGCGTTGAATTTCACCGTAGTGGAATTGAGCGCGCTGAACGTGGCAGCATCGCCTGCCGCAGAAAAGAGCAGCCAAACAGAGCCAGCGATCGCTGTCGTTAAACATGCTTTCATTAAATTTATCCCTGAAGCTTGATGTTGGACGTTTCCGACGGACTGAAAAAGCCAGAAACGCTTTTCCAATTGACAGAAATTGATTGCCTGTAGTTTTTGCCCACAACCCAGTGATCCTTAAAAACTTGGGATTTACTGAGAATTGCGCTCGCGCTGGTCTCGGCTTTTAAGCAGCCTGAGTGTGAAAAATCAATCCAAATCGGCAGATACGTCCCAATCAGAACACAGAGAAAATAGTGACGTCATCATGAAATTCCCCTAGATTGAAGTTAGGAATATCCGTAAAAACATCCAAGCCTCTGTGCCCTAACGTGTTTTTCTCAATCAGAATTTCACATATAGACCACTCCCCTGGCCTCGGTGAAGATATGCGATCGTGGTGGTATCAGTGACTCAGTATTTCCCGTGATGTGCACACTGTTCCGCAACTTGGTACTGAGTATTGCGGAGTGCATCCCAATTTGGTAGTTCTCGCTCTGATCGCGGGCGAGAGGCCCGCCCTAAACACATGGATAGATTTGCAGATCTGGGATACGCCCAGTATCGCGTTTCTCCTCGCTGTCCCCGCTGCCCTGCACCCTCCACGCCTTTACTCTCATCAACCCACTCGCCTGCAAAAATCAGTGAAAATCTCAATTCAGTGTAAAAATTGGTTGAATCCTGACAATATGCGGCATAATTTCGGCGTATTGTCAGACTCGGTGTCAATCGTCGGCCACTTATGCAACTGTCGCCTCAAGAAAAAGACAAACTGCTGATTTTTACTGCTGCACTGCTAGCAGAACGCCGTAAAGACAGAGGCCTGAAGCTCAACTATCCCGAAGCGGTTGCTTATCTCTCAGCCGCGATTTTAGAAGGGGCTCGCGAGGGCCGAACGGTCGCTGATTTGATGCACTTCGGCACGACTCTGCTGACCCGCGATGACGTGATGGAAGGCATTCCGGCCATGATCGACGAAGTGCAGGTCGAAGCCACCTTTCCCGATGGAACGAAGCTTGTTACCGTGCACAATCCGATCACCTAGATCAGTCTATCGATCATGAGTCAGCGCTAATGAGTCACCTTCAGTGCTGCAACTTAGATCACCCCGCGTTACGTCATACACCTCATAGAGAGAGAGCCGATGATTCCAGGAGAGCTATTGCCCGCTGAGGGTGAGATTGAACTCAACGCCGGTCGTGAGACGGTGACGCTAGCAGTGGCCAATACGGGCGATCGCCCGATTCAGGTGGGCTCTCACTTTCATTTTTTTGAAGTCAATGCGGCGCTAACGTTCGATCGCGCTGCGGCCAAGGGGATGCGGTTAGATATTCCGGCCGGTACGGCAGTGCGTTTTGAGTCCGGCGACGAGCGCGATGTAACCCTTGTGACTTTGGCCGGTAGCCGCCAGGTCTATGGCCTCAATGCCCTGGTGAACGGCCCTTTAGAGAGCTATCGAAGGTCATTCAAGCACGGCTGTCCCAGGACGGTCTCATGTTGGGGTAGTTTTCTAGACCTGTGGAAGACAGTCATATGGCTCGTCCAAATTCGTATCGGTTGAT
>CALCPB010000203.1 GCA_937897665.1 uncultured Halomicronema sp.
CAACTTCTAAGAAATCTTTGAGTTGATAAATTTCCACTCTGAAAAAGCCTCATGGGACTGCAGGCAGCATTCAAAATAATGAGCCTATTTCATCTGGATGTGGAGGCAAAAAAGGACAATAGATCTGCATTTGTGCCAAAAACAAAGCTGCCCGATTGATAAATGCCTAAGTGACTGAGACTCTTTGACCTGTTGACTCTGCTGGTTAAGTCAGAATGATTGCCTGATTTGTGCGCATATCAAATACCATCTTCGCACAATTGGTTTTGCTATATGAATTATTTATGAGTGTATAGAAACCTTTGATTGATGAACCGTAACCAGTGTTACAAACTGCGTTGATGGGGGCTCTGAAGTTCCCTTAAGATGCTGCCAAGGTATTAGAAATCAGCTAGATTTTTAGCCATTCTTTTTGACTCTTGACAGTCGTTTCAACATAATTCTGTCCCAGGTCAGAAACAGCTTTTTGCTCTCAGGAGAAGCTGGAGACCTAATGCTGAGCTGGGACAGCAATCTCACTGCCGTTTAAGTTGAGGACGTGACTAGGTGAATATTCAGTATTTGAAGACTGACTTTTTGGTAGTGGGGGGTGGCACTGCCGGTACGATGGCGGCCATTAAGGCCAAGCAGGCCAGCCCCGAGAGCGACATCTTGATTCTCGAAAAGGCTAATATCCGCCGCAGTGGCGCGATCGCCATGGGCATGGATGGCGTCAACACGGCGGTGATTCCGGGTAACTCTACTCCAGAGCAATATGTGCGAGAAATTACCATCGCTAACGACGGTATCGTCCACCAAAAAGCCGTCTATGAGACCGGGCGGCTAGGCTTTGAGGTGATTCAGGAGCTAGAGAGCTGGGGCGTTAAGTTTCAGAAAGACCACGAAGGCAACTACGACCTGAAGCAGGTGCACCGCGTGGGCAAGTATGTATTGCCTATGCCCGAAGGCAAAGATCTGAAGAAAATTCTGGCCCGTCAGGTCAAGCGTCATAAAGTGAGAGTCACGAACCGGGTGATGGCGACCCGCGTCATGGTGCAAGACGGTCGGGTCACCGGTGCCGTCGGGCTGGACGTGCGCAGCGGCGACTTTGTCGTGATTCAAGCCAAAGCTGTCGTGCTCTGCACTGGGGCCTGTGGTCGCCTCGGTCTACCGGCTTCTGGGTACCTGTACGGCACCTATGAGAATCCCACCAATGCTGGCGATGGCTACTCGATGGCCTATCACGCTGGGGCAGAGCTGACCAACATCGAGTGCTTCCAGATTAATCCGCTGATTAAAGACTACAACGGCCCAGCCTGCGCCTATGTGGCCAGTCCCTTTGGGGCTTATACGGCCAATGCCGAGGGCCACCGCTTCATCAGCTGCGACTATTGGAGCGGTCAGATGATGCTGGAGGTTTACAAAGAGCTGAATTCTGGCAAAGGCCCCGTGCATCTCAAAATGTACCACCTGGATGACGACACCATTAACGAGATTGAGACGATCCTCTGGGCTAACGAGCGGCCCAGTCGAGGCCGTTTCCATGAGGGGCGGGGCGAAGACTACCGCACCCATGGCGTCGAGATGAATATCTCGGAAATCGGCCTTTGCAGCGGCCACAGTGCCTCTGGCGTCTGGGTCAACGAGCGCGCCGAAACCACAGTGCCGGGTCTTTATGCCGCCGGTGATATGGCCAGCGTGCCCCATAACTACATGATTGGGGCTTTTGTCTATGGCCGCATCGCGGGCGAAAACGCCATGGACTACCTGCAGGATTTAGAGCACGTCGAACCCGACGCCGACTTCCTCAAGGCTGAGCAGGAACGGATTTATCAACCGTTGAATCAGGCCAATGGCGTGCCCCACACGCAGGTGGAATACAAGCTCCGTCGCCTAGTCAACGACTACCTGCAGCCGCCCAAATCGCCCACCAAGATGGACATCGGCTTGCAAAAGTTTGTCGCCTACGAAGACACCCTCGACATTATGGGAGCCAGCGACCCCCACGAACTGATGCGCTGTATGGAAGTGCACTTCATTCGGGACTGTGCTGAGATGGCGGCTCGGGCCTCCCTCTATCGCAAAGAAACGCGCTGGGGTCTGTACCACTATCGGCTCGACTATCCCGAGAAGAACAACGACGAATGGTTCTGCCATGTCAATTTGAAAAAGAGTGAAAGCGGCCACATGGAGCTGTTTAAGCGGGCAGTCGAACCCTACATCGTCGATGTGAATCTCGAAAACGAAGTTTACGACGTGGCGGTGCGCTAGCCCAGCGCCATGACGGCCTGCTGGCGGCATCGCGATCGCGCCCTCCATGGCGGTAAAGCCGCCGCCAACGGTTGCTTTTCTAAAACTAGAGCCTCAGTCCTACCCTGTTGGACTCGGCCATGCCCCCTTTGCCGGTAGGCGAGCGGGCTGCCCCCCTCTATCTGACCCTGACCCCTTACTGCGAGAACACCCAAAGGCCATTACCCACCAGCGTGTACATGTCCCTGAAATTGTGGACGAATCGAAATGTTTAGAAAAATGTGTGGCCTGTATTGAGGTTTGCCCCCTCGATGTGTTGGTGAAAAACCCCGAAACCGGCAAAGCCTATATGAAATACGACGAATGCTGGTTCTGCCTGCCGTGCGAAAAGGAATGTCCCACTAATGCGATTACGGTACAGATTCCGTTCTTGCTGCGTTAGGGGAAGGTCAGGGGGCGAAGGAACTATAGAGGGTAAAGAGCGAGGGGGTTAGGGGGGCTAGGGGGCTGAGTTATCGGTTTGATGCAAGGCTGTGCCTACTCACCAGCAATGGCAAAGAAAGGCGGACGGCCGGGGG
>CALCPB010000204.1 GCA_937897665.1 uncultured Halomicronema sp.
TTAGCACGCGCTGATCAGGTGATTTTGTTGGAAGCTGGAAAGATGAAGTTCTTAGGCAATTCCTTGGCGTTTCAACAGCGGTTTTTCGATCGCAGCGGCGACTGAGGCTTGCGCCCTTGGCATCGTCTGAAATTCAATCCCAGAGTGAGCATATCGTCGCAAGGCAAATTCTGCTTATCCCCTGCACCTAAAACCTGGAACCCGGCATTCCAGCAGTTCGGGGACAGTTCTGGGAAATGATGGCGTCGGCTACGGTGCCTCAGCGATCGCCGCCAGACCATAGATGCTTTCCCAGGCGGTGACGGTGCCTGTGCCGATTTCACTATCGATGGTTTCGCCACTTTCGCTGACCAGACGAATGCTGATAATCGCGTCGGGAGCGTTTTGCAGGGCCACCGCTAAATCATCCTCAACGAAAAACGTGCTGCCCTGCCCTGCCAGCTGAAAGACGTCGTCCTCGATTTTGATAAACAGTTGCGTGATGTTTCTGGCATTGCTGAATTCTGAGCAGCTGCGAGCGGGAATCACACCGGAAGGCTGGCTCAAGCAGTCGCGATCGCGGACGATCGACAGCACCCGAATAAAGTCTTGCGTCCACAGGCTCTGCACTTCAACATGAACGTCAGTGTTGAGAATGCGATCGGAAAAGGAATGTCGATCAAAGACACCGACAAAGCTGCCCTCAAACGGATCGTTGATTTGTACCGTTTCTGACCAAGGCAGATCAGGATTGGTGCCCAAGGCTAAGGACTCGACAACCATCATGTCACCGGTCGCATCCTCCGCGTCAGGGATGGCGATCGCCGGCAGGCTACCCAGTGAGATGCCCAGCACGGTTCCTAGACAAAGCGTCAATGGCCTCAACATGACTGACCTCAACTTTATTGAGAATTTTTCTTGACAGTAGCACAATGGAAAGTATTGATGATTGCCTGGCACATCGCCTAAACTCATGGCCGTAAACCATGGAGAACGCCCTCACCTATTTGCCCATTGTCGAGACTGATCGCGATCGCCTATTTGATCTGCATAAAGTCTCTTTAGGTCCCCATATCGAGCAGCTATTCGGCTGGCAAGACGACTATCAGAGGCAATTGTTCAATCAACAATTCACCGTTAATCATGGCGATTGGATTTTGCTCGATCAGCGGCGTGTGGGGATGGTGAACTATCAGATTCGCTCTGATTACCTTTATTTAGAAAGAATTGAAATTTATCCTGGATTTCAAAGGCAAGGCTACGGCTCTCAAGTGATTGGCGACATCATTGCTCAGGCTGATGAAAAAGGCCTCCCGGTTGAGCTGCAAGTTTTCAAAATCAACCCCGCGATCGCGCTCTATAAACGTCTAGGGTTTGCTCAAATCGGTGAAACGGACTTTCATGTTCAACTGCGGCGATCGCCCAAAAGCCAATAGAAATTCAGGTGTTGCAGACATGAAAATCTTGCTTACGGGGTTTGAGCCCAATGACGATGGTTTGAATGCCTCAGAAATCGTCGTGCGATCGCTCAAGGATAATCCACCGCCCCTGCTGCGTGAATACAGGCACGACATCCATTGCAAAATCATGCCAGGGGATACTCATGCGCTCGGGCAAGTCGTTGATGAAACGTTGGCGCAAGTGGCCCCAGATATCTACTTGGGCCTTGGCCAAGCGCGGGGCTATAACCGTATTGCGCTGGAGCAGATGGCGAAAAACCTCCGGTATTTTGTGACGCCTGATCGGGCTGGCAATACACCTAAAGGCGAATCGATTGTGCCCGATGCGCCGCTGGCTTATTTAAGTTCTTTGCCCAGCCCAAATAGTCTCGTTACACGGCTAGAGCAACACACGATTCCAGCCCGAATTGCGAACGACTGTGGTACGCATTTATGTAATCAAGTTTTCTATCAAGTGCTGCACTGGCGTGCCCTGCATCGACCGGACATGCGGGTGGGGTTTGTGCATATCCCCATCCTGCCGGAGCAGGTGATTCAACAATGGCCCGACTCGCCTTTTATGCCTTTGGAGATGACGCGAACAGCGATCGCCCTCATTCTCGATGACCAAATCACCCAATACCGCTCAACGACTGCACTCGGCTAAGGCCACAAGTCTCCTTAAGTAGCTGGGTCAAATTAAGTGTTAAACCGGTCGCTGATTTCGACTCCGCTCAATCAGCTATATTGCTTGCCAAGTCAAACGTTGAGGGTTGAGCGGAGCCGTTCGCAACGCGTCTCCGTGAGGAGAAAACCCGTCTGCAAGATGCTTGTGCCTACCTACTTACAGGGTTCATCCTCGCAGCAACCTTAACCCGTTCAAGGTAACTAGCAGTGTTGAACCTTCATGGCCCAGCACCCCGGCGGGCAGCGTCAGTTCACCCAGAAAATTAGCGATCATCAGCAGAACGATGGAGGTCAGAGCGATCGCGATATTTTGTCGAATAATGCGTCGGGAGCGCTTACCAATGCGAATGGCCTGCTCTAATTTTTCCAGGCGATCGGCCATCAGCACAATGTCCGCAGTTTCTAAGGCCACGTCGCTCCCCGCGCCGCCCATGGCAATGCCGACGGCCGCTTGGGCTAAAGCGGGCGCATCATTAATGCCATCGCCCACCATCGCGACGGTGCGATATTGCTGCTGCAGTTGCTGAATCACGCCCACCTTGTCTTCCGGTAAAAGATTTGCGTACACCGTATCGACTCCGACGGTTTGGGCGACGGTTTGGGCAGTGGCATCGTTATCCCCTGTCAGCATGACGGTTTCAGAGATGCCAAGTTGACGCAGCCGGTCGAGTAACCCCGCCGCTGTTGGACGCACTCGATCCGCCACGGCTAGAAGACCCAGAACTTGTTGCTGCTGACTCACCCAAATCACGGTTTTGCCGTCTTGCTCCAGGTGCTGACTGGTTTGCAGCAGCGCAGA
Source organism: uncultured Halomicronema sp. (assembly GCA_937897665.1). GTDB lineage: Bacteria > Cyanobacteriota > Cyanobacteriia > Phormidesmidales > Phormidesmidaceae > Halomicronema. The sequence continues at coordinate 2,905 of CALCPB010000204.1, forward strand.
TGGGAGCGGGGACTCTGAGGGCAAGGTGTTTCGTGAGTAAGTGGCCATCGCCACAGCGGCATCTGCCATGACGAACGTGGGTTTCCCCAGTCGTACAGATTGCCCATGCAGCGTTCCCGCAATGCCCTGACCGACTTCTGCCTGTACCGCCTGGAGCGGCAGCAGCGACAGGTTTTGACGGCGCGCGGCCTGTACCACGGCTTGCGCAATAGGATGTTCGGAGTAGCTTTCCAAAGAAGCGGCTACCTGAAGTACCTGGTCAGTCGTCACGCCCGGAACGGGAATCAGGTCGCTGACCTGGAGGATGCCCGTGGTCAGGGTGCCGGTTTTATCGAAGGCGATCGCCTGCACCTGTCCCATGGTTTCTAACTGCGCCCCATCTTTGAACAAGATGCCCTGGCGCGCGCCGCGAGCAATGCCCGACAAAAGGGTCGGCATAATCGCCGCCATCAATGCGCAGGGAGACGCCACCACGAGAAACACCAGCATGCGGTAAAGGGTGGTTTCCCAGGTCCACTGCCACAGCAGCGGCGGCAAGAATGCGAGCAACAGCGCTGCGCCTACGTTGATCTTGGCGTAGCCGCGCTCATTGGTTTCTAAAATCTGCTGGGAGGGTGGGGCGGTACTTTGGGCCTGCTCCACCAGGCGAATTACCCGCTGAATCAGGCTGCTCTCGGGGGACTTATGGAGTTCGACGGTCAGCGCGCCATTGCCGTTGATACTGCCCGCGAACACCTCATCGCTGATCGCCTTCTCCACCGGAATCGACTCCCCCGTAATCGGCGCTTGATTCACTGCGCTCTGGCCTTCGCGCACCAGACCATCGGTGGGAATCAGCTCTCCGGGTTTAATCAAAATGCGATCGCCCACCTGCAACTGACCTGTCGGCACCATTTGCTCTTGCCCCTGGGCGATCGTGCGGGCGGTATCCGGTGTCAACTGCATCAAACTGCGAATGTTCCGCTCCGTGCGCTGCATCGCAATACTTTCCAGCGCCCCACTGATGGCAAAAATCAAAATCAGCACGGCCCCATCCACCAGCAGGTAATACTGTCGCTGCCACAAACCTAGGATGGCTGCTCCCACCGCCGCCACGATCATCAGCAAGTCGACATCCAACTCGTGCTCTTGCCAGAGCGTCGTTAGGCCTTCGCGAGCACTCTCAAAGCCGCCAATCACGTAAGCCGCCAACAACTCCCAGACGCCCACGCCGACCCAGGTTCCCCCTAGGGCCAGCCAGCCCAGCAGCGTTAGCACGGCGCAAGTGGCCGCCGCGATCGCTTCGGGAAAGGTTTGCAGCCAGCGCCACCAGGGTGGCTGGGTTTGGGGAAGTACACCGGAAGTCGCCATGTCGTCTCAAGTCTCTAGAGCGTTCATGGCTGAGGATAAACCTTGACATTGATGTTAAGGTCAAGCCTATAGAACCCATTTGACATCTCATCCCTTGACCACAGGCATTACAGCTTGGTCGTTTTGGCTTTATGGCAAGGGAAATGCTTGTAAGCCCAATCTTTCGTTATGAACATAGAGAATCGAAGGTCTGAAAAGGTTGGATTTTCCAGCAAAAAGAATTCAAATGGGTTCTATAGATGCACCCATCCACTCCCCACTCCTCCGACTTCCTCACTCATCCACCGTTCGGCTGGCTTCGACGATGAGCTCAGCCGAATCGAGCGCTCACGCCGAAGCCCATCCACAGCCTGCCGCCGAGACGTCATTTCCCTACCAATTCCCCATACTGACCACCAAACAACTCACCGAATAATTAGTCAGGCCATTGTTGCAGTAGCACCATTCAATCAGCAGTGAGGTTGATTTATGAGAGTTCGGTGGTTTCACGTGACAGGGCTATTCCTCTTAATCGCGGTTGTGCAAAGCGGGATGCACGCCTCATTTGGAACCGGGACAGACCGTTTCGCTAGGCCCTTGCCATTGCTAGCGCAGACAGTCACGGCAGAGTCCTTAAGCACTTTTTCGATTGAGCCGGTGGGTAGTTTTCCCGGTGGTTTTAGACGCTTTGTCCCCAATGACCAAGGAGTGGCGACGTATGAAGCGGATGACGATTTGACTCGCCTATTCAGTTTCGATGGTACTGAGTTGCTGTCATTGAGCGGTAACAGCCTCCAGTTTGCTCCGAATGGTCAGATCATGACGCTTGAATTAGCACCTCCGCTGGCTACAGTTCGCTTGATGACGTCAGAGGGGACAGAAATTGCAAGTTTTCCAGGAAGATGGGCTAGATTTGTACCCGATACCGAACTGCTGATCATTCGGAATCCAGACGATCGGCGATCGCAGCTGGTTAACCTGGTGGGAGAAGAACTCGCCGTGCTTGAGGGCAGATACTTGGGCGAGGCGTTGGGGCCGCGAGATATCGTCACCGTTTCCAGAGACGCCAACGGAGACTACCTGTATCACCTGTATGACCTTGAGGGGGTTAAGATAGCTTCTTTTCCAGGGGATATCGAAACTTGGACAGCGATGCCAGACCACCAGAGCGTTCTCGTGTCTGAAGCCGGGCAGACGCGCTGGTTTGACCGCAATGGCGTTGAGCTGGCAACTTTTCCAGGGTATATCGCCGGAACGCTACCCGATGGTCAAGCCATTTTTCTAGTCGGTTCCCTAAGGGAAAACAGCACTCGTTTAGTCAGTCTTGACGGTGAAGAAATGGCCTCGTACACGGGTCGGTTCGTCTCCTTAACGCCCAATCATCAGGGCGTTGTAACAAACTCATTTGCGGACAGTAAAACCCGAATTTACGCCCTTGATGGCACTGAGATTGCCGTTATGCCAGGAGAATTTAGGGAACTTAACCCCAATGGTGAAGGCGTGATTGTCAATGTTTACTCTGATGATGATCAAAGGACGGGTCTCTATACGTTAGAGGGCGGTGAAATCGCTACCTTTGCTGGTGCATTTAGAGCATTCTGGCCTGAGTTAGACATCGTCATTACGGCTTCTTCTCAGCGGCTAGAGACTGGGGAATTGTTCGTGCAAACCCATTTGTATAATCTCGATGGAGAAGCGCTAGCCACAGTCGAAGGGGACTTTGGCGGCATCTCACCGACGCAGGAACGCTTGGCTGTCTCTTCTAATGTCTCGCCTCGAACTACCGAGTTGTATCGCATTCGTATGGGCGAGTGATGGCGATCTCCTTGAAAACACCTTGCCGCTATTGCAAGCGCTACTCACGCGAATAAACCTTGACATAGATGTTAAGGTCAAGTCTATGGGTACACCCATCCACTCCCCACTCATCCACTCCCCCGGCTCCCTCACCCATCCACTCCTCACTCCCCCGACTCCCTCACTCATCCACCCATCCACCCATCAGC